>JAYTFO010000188.1:0-23422 GCA_043734305.1 Acidobacteriota bacterium
TCCAGCGGAAACGGCCGAGCGTGCTCTCCAGGCCAGTGACCCGCTTCTGCTCATCCTGTGCAGAGAGGGCGTTGTTGGTAAGGGTCGTCTGAATGTCGGCGTACTGCGCGTTCAGTTTGTCGACCGGATCCTTGGGTGCAACCGAAGATTCCAGTGCGGTCGCTTTTTGTTGAGCATCCGCCGCAGCCTGCTGTGCCTGCTGGATCTGCTGCTGCGCCTGCTGGGATTGCTGCGCCGATTGCTGCAACAGCTGATTGGTTTGCTGCAGCTGTTGCTGCAGCGTTTGAATTTGCTGCTGCTGCGCTGCCACGGCATCTTTAAGCGCCTGGATGTCCAACGCTGAACTGGAAACCGGCTTGCGCGCCGCTTTCTTGGCTGGCGCTGCGGTCTGAGCCAGCAGCGACGATGCCAGTAGCAGAATACCGCCTACCTTGAGAACCGCCTTCATTTTTCTCTCCTTTTGCGACTCGACAATCTCTGCCGGATATTGAACTTCAAGAAATAGTAATGCAATTTTCGCCGCCGCTTACGGATGTACCGGTTCCGGCGCAAGCCTAAAACGTTTCGCCGGACCGACTCGTTCTATTGGACCTGCTTGATGGCTACCTTTACCTTCTCCGCCACGCTGTCGGGCAAGGGCGCGTAGGAAAGCGGGCTCGCCATTTTTTGACCGTCGTTGACCATCCAGACAAGAAAGTCGGCCAGCAGCTTACCGTTTTTGAGATCCTTGGCCTTTACCGGAATCAGCAGCCACGTAAAACTGGAGATAGGATAGGCAGTCTTCCCGGGTGCGTTGGTGATGGACACACGGAAGTCAGCCGGCATGCTCTTTACCGACGCAGCTGCCTCCGTCACTCCTTCAAGTGTCGCCTTCACAAAGTTACCGGCAGCGTTCTTCACCGAACCATACGAGATATTGTTCTGTACCGCGTAAATCAACTCCACATAGCCAATCGAACCCGGCAACTGACGGATCTGCCCGGCCACACCCTCGTTGCCTTTGCCGCCCATGCCGATGGGCCACTTTACGGCAGTTCCCTTGCCTGCAATTCCCTCCCACTCCTTACTGACCTTGGAAAGATAGTCGGTGAAGATGTAGGTCGTGCCGCTGCCGTCAGAGCGATGGATGACGATGATCGGCAGATTTGGAAAGCTCACGCCCGGGTTCGCCTTGGCGATGGCGGGATCGTTCCAGTTACTGATCTTGTTGAGAAAGATGTTCGCCAAAACGTCCGGCGTGAACTTTATCTCTCCCGAAACTCCGGGGACGTTATAAGCAGGCACAACCGCGCCCAGCACGGTCGGAATATGCAGGATCTTGACCTTGGCCTGGCTGAGTTGCTCGTCGCTCATCGGTCCATCGGTGGCGCCGAACTCAACTGTGCCGGCCAGAACCTGGCGAATGCCGCCGCCGCTGCCAATCGACTGGTAGTTAATCTGCACGTCCGGATGCAGCTTGTTGTATTCGCTGAACCACTTTGTGTAGATGGGATTGGGAAAGGTTGCGCCCGCTCCGTTCAACGTCGTGGTCTCCGCCATGAGCGGCAGCGCCAGAACTACACACCCCAGCAATAACGCAATGCGACGTAGCACTCGATAGTCCTCCTCGATTGGTTTTCACGTCAAGGCTATGGTCTGAGTATTAAAGGAAGGTTACAGAGTGGTGAATTTCTAGTGAACGCGCTTGAGGCAACAACTACTTAGCGTGGGTTTGGTTTGTCGAGTCGAGCCAGTTCCAGCGGGAAAAGTCGATTGTTCGGGAAATCTTTTTGCAGGTTAAGCAGCATGTCGCGTGCGCGCGCCGTGTCCTTCTCGCGAACGTATGCGATGGCTAGCAGGATGCGCGCAAAAGGCGCCAGCAGACGGCCCTTGGTGGCCGTGGTCTGGAGCTCAGCAATCCCCCGCGCCTTGTCCCCGGAGACGCCTCCCATGTGCAATAGCCAGCGCACCGGCGCCGCCATCGACCCGACAATATACCGGCTGATCCCCCCGGCCAGATAAGCGTCATAGCAAACGGGATGGGTCGCAAGCAATTGCTCCGCCCACGCCGACGATTCCTTGGTGTAGTGCAGCGATGACAGAGTGCGCTTCTCAATGAGCGCGGCGTAGTCGGCGCGCAAGCCGTTGGCCAGCGTCATGCCAAGCAGCGCGTCGTGATCATTTTTATCGTGAGCCAGCCGGGATTTGCCCAGAGTTTCCGCGCGCGTCAGTTCCTGATCGAAGAGTTCGCGTTGTTTCGCGTCGGCGTCATACTTCTTGCGGGACGCGAAGGTGGAGTCGTCCTCGTAAAACTGCGATTCCAAAACGCCCAGCCGATTGAACTCAGAAAAAAGAACCCCCGCCGCCTCACTAACCGGTCCCATGGGGTTGTCCGGATTTTGTTGTTCCCACGACTGAAATTCTTTTTGCGCGCCCGGAAAATCAAGGTCATAGAGCCGATTGAACCCGCGATCCAAGCCCGACGGTGTGAAAATTTCAACCGCGTGTGCCGCGCCCACGATCAGGAAGAGCGACAGGAGAAGGCCTGATGTGCTGCCCACGCCGACGCTTCGTGAAGCAGACCGCACTGGCACGCATTTCCCCATTGGCCGACTCTACAATCTTAGATGCACACCGCATGTCAAAAAAGTGTCAAATCGCTCACCAGCATTACCGCAGAGTAGTTCAACCACTTCTGAGTGTTTGGCTCGACATCACCGACCCGACCTTCGCCAAGGGCTGTGAGTGGCTTGCTGCTACGTCGACAAACTCCGCTTCGACAGATCCCGCGAAAGCGCCCAACCGCACGCTGCCGCGATGCCGATGAATATGACGCCCCGGCTTCGTGGTCCAAGCAGCAACCAGCCTCCTCCAAACAGCGCGGAATACACCATCACGCATCCCAGCACCCACGAGAGCAAATTCCGCCCCAGATCGCGAGTCGGCGGGACATCCGGCGCCAGTCGCGCTACGTGGGCCCATCCGGTTACGTGTGGACGCACTTGCCGATAGAACTTCACCAGCAGCGCTTCCGGCTCTGGTGACGTCAGGTAAGTGACCACGATCCATACCAGCGTAGTGATCGCGGTTGTGGCCAGCGCGGTTTTGGCAAATACGACGGGCTGTTTCCCTAAGAACGGCGCCCACCAGCGTAGCGCCACCGTTGAAACCAAGGCAGTTGCCATCGCGGAAATTTCGCTCCACGCGTTGATCCGCCACCAATACCAGCGCAGCAGGTAGACGCCTCCCGTTCCTGCCCCGGCCTCCAGTACGATCTCCCATCCCGAGCGAATCGACGACAGCAGCGCCGACACCAATGCCGCGAAAATCACAAGTATCACCGTTGCCACGCGCGACATGGTTACGTAGTGCGAGTCCGAGCCGTCTTTTTTCAAGAAGCGCTTGTAGAAATCCGCCACCAGATACGACGCGCCCCAATTTAGTTGTGTCGCAAACGTCGACATGAACGCAGCCATGAATCCGGCCACAACAATCCCGCGCAACGCTGGCGGCACATGCTGTGTGACGACCATCATGTAACCAGTCTCCGGATGCTCAAGCTTCGGATACAGCACGATCACCGACAGCGCCGTCAAAATCCAGGGCCACGGACGGAGCGCGTAATGCGCGATGTTGAACCATAAAACGGAGAGCACGCCATGCCGTTCGTCCTTGGCGCTGAAGATGCGTTGCGCGATGTAGCCGCCGCCGCCCGGCTCCGCGCCCGGATACCAGAACGCCCACCATTGCAGTCCCAGATTCACAACAAACGTAATCGCCGGCAAAGTCCAAAGCAGTTCCGTGTCGAATGGCTTGGAGAAGTCAGGAAAAAACGACGTCGCATCGCCCGCGTTCGGACCGCCCGCCGCCCGAACCTCCGCCAGACGCGCGAGCATGCTGCTCATGCCTCCGCAAGCTTTCACGGCAAAGTACGCCACCCCAATCACGATGCCCATCTTCAACACGAACTGAAACAGGTCCGTCCACAGCACGCCCCACAATCCGCCGAGCGCGACGTACAGACCAGTAAACGGAATCAAAAAGAAAAGACAGATCGCGAGCGCTTTACCATCACTGACGCCGAGCGTCACGGCGACGATGCTGGTCATCGCCTTCGTGACCCAGCCCAGGATCAGACAATTCATCAGCAGGCCCAGATAGATCGCGCGGAACCCACGTAGAAACGCCGCGGGCTTGCCCGAGTACCGCATCTCGGCAAACTGCACGTCCGTGAGCAGCCCGGAGCGCCGCCAGAGCCGCGCAAACAGAAAGACCGTCATCATCCCCGAAAGCAGGAACGACCACCACAGCCAGTTGCCAGAAATCCCCTGCGTGTAGACCAGGCCGGTCACAACCAGCGGAGTGTCGGCTGCAAACGTAGTCGCAACCATCGAAGTCCCAGCCAGCCACCAACTCACGCTGCGGCCGGAGAGAAAGTAGTCGTCCATACTCTTGCCAGACCGGCTTCGGAAGTACAGTCCGAGGCCAAGGGTGATGAGCAGGTAGCCGGCAATCGCCGTCCAATCAAGAATTGTGAAGTTCATGGGCGGGAGAAGGATAATGCAAAGTGAGGAATAGTGGTTAGTGGATTATGAGTGGGAGGCGAGGGCGTACAGGAGGCGTTGCTATCTGGTTTGCCTCAATCCAGCAGAGCGACCTCGTCGCCCGGCCGGATGGTTCCCTCGACCAAAACAACGCCGTAGACCCCAGCCTTACCTTCATGGTCGCGAGCCAACCGCCTCATCACCTCGGGGTTCGGCTGCGCAGTGTCGGGATCGAGCGTGCTGATCTTGCAGCGGGAGTCGCGTTTCACCACTGCGATCGCCGTTTTTGCGCCAATCCGTAAGGTCCGGCCCACGAACTCGTCTTCGCCGAAACCTTTTCCGGATTCGAGCTCGACATAAAGATTCGCGCGGAATCGTCGCTTATCCAGATCGATTCCTAACTCTTGGCTCAACTGGCACACGGTTTGGATCGAAATGATCGAGACCGGGCGGCAATCGGTCATCGCCCGATGAGATCGAAGCAGCGTCAGCTCATGCGTATCGCGGATGCCCTCGCGCAGCATTTCCATCAGCCGCGGATCGTCAATGGCGAGCCGTTCTCCTGCCGGTGTCTCGACGTCCAACGTCAGTTCGGAGATGTCCTCGTAGACCGGGGTGAGGCCGGACCCGATCGCTTCCGCCTCCGCGAGGTTGACGGGCTTCGTCGTGCGCTCGGGATGCCGGTATCGAGGCCGATACAACAGCATGGCTTCCTGCTCCCGCGCTGTCAGCCATGGGAATCCTTTCGGAGCCGCCGAACTCTGAAAGGCGTAAAGGCGGTCACCGTAGACCCCAGGAAATCCAACAAAAGCCTCTTGCAACTCTTTCCCGCGCATACTCTTGACCGGGTAGCGCCATAAACTCTCGATCTTTCCGACGACTCTCATGCCAGCCCTCTGCGACTATTTTAAGGTATTCTCCAATGTGCCCGATCTCGACCGGAGACACACATGCGCACTCTTTCCCTCTTTGCTATTGTCATAATGATGACTACCGTTGCCGCACCACAGACGCTGCCCGCTCCACAGGCGATTACCGATCCTAAGCAGATCACCTCCAAGCCCGATGCGCAGGTGGAGAAGAATTTGTCCATCGAAAAGCTTTATATGACGCGGCTGGTGGGCGGAGCGGATTGGTCGCCGGATGGAAAGACGATTGTGTTCGTCAGCAATCTTAGCGGACGCAACAATCTTTGGACGGTGCCATCCGAAGGCGGCTGGCCGATGCAGCTTACGGTCAGCGATCATCGGCAGACGTCGCCGGCATGGTCGCCCGATGGCAAGTGGATCGCCTACATGTCGGACTACGATGGCGACGAGCAGTGGGACATTTTTTTCGTCTCGCCGAAAACCGGGCAGGTCGTAAACATCACCAACACGCGCGAGATTGCGGAAGAAAGCCCGGCGTGGTCTCCCGACGGGCGTTATCTCGCCTACATGGTGAAGCCGAAGACGTCGTCGGTATTTGAGATCGACGTTTACGACACGATCATGCGCGAGGTGAAGCACCTCACCACTGGGACTGCGAACGACCGCATGAACGTTTCGCCGATCTGGTCGAAAGATGGGAAGTTCGTCGTCTACACGCAGGAGCAATCGAAGGGCACCGATTCGAATGTGTTCATGGCGGATGTGGAAAGCGCGCAGAGCACGCTGCTGACCCCGCATGAGGGCGAACGCCAACACTCCGCGAACGATGTTTCGCCGGACGGCAAGCGCGTTCTGATCACATCCAACGCCGCCAACGGATACCAGAATGCCGGACTCATCGACATCGCGACAAAAAAGATTCACTGGCTCACGCAGGATAAGTGGGAAGTTTCCGGCGGCAGCTTTTCTCCCGATGGACGGCATCTCACGTACACCGCGAACGTGGACGGCAACACGGACATCTACGTAGTTGACGTCGCCACCGGCAAGGCGCGGGCGCTCCCGCTGCCCAAGGGGCTGAACGAACCGGTCGGCGCGGCGTCGTCATTCAGTCGCGATAACACGCGTCTGCTGTATTTACACAATGGCTCGACTGCGCCCGGGGATCTGTGGACGTACACGATGGCGGACGGAAAATCGCATCAGATCACGCATGCGCTGATCGGAGGCGTGCGGTCGCAGGATATGGTCGAGCCGTATCTCGTGCACTATCCCAGCAAAGACGGTAAGTGGACGATCTCGGCCTTCGTCTACGTGCCCTACAATCTGCCGCGCAATGGAGAGCATCCGGCAATTGTGTACGTACACGGCGGGCCGACCGCGCAGACTCTGAATACTTTCAACCGTTTCGTGCAGTACATGGCGAACCAGGGATATCTCGTGATCTCGCCCAACTATCGCGGGTCGACGGGCTACGGCAAAGAATTTCAGCAGGCCAACTTGTTCGACATGGGCGGCGGCGATTTGCAGGACGTGCTCTCAGCGGCTGACTGGATCAAGCAGACCGGCTATGTCGATCCGAAAAAGCTGATCCTGATGGGCGGCAGTTACGGCGGCTATCTGACCATGATGGGAGTTACAAAGGCGCCAGACGTTTGGGCGGCGGGCGTGCCGATTGTGCCGTTCGTAAACTGGTTCACGGAAATCCAGAACGAAGACCCGGTGCTACAGCAGAGCGACCTTGCGACGATGGGTGACATCGTAAAGAACAAAGCGCTCTACGAAGATCGCTCGCCCATCAACTTTGTGGATCAGATCAAAGCACCGCTGTACTTGCTGGCCGGAGGCAACGATCCACGTTGTCCGAAGTCGGAAGCGCAACAGGTGATGGACGCAGTCAAGAAACGCGGCGGAGTGGTCGAGTACAAAGTCTACGAAAACGAAGGCCACGGCTTCGCGCGAGTGGAAAATCAGATCGACGCCTACAAACGAGTCGCCGACTTCTTGATAGCCCACGTCCCGCCCGCGGATTGCGGATGCAAAGTTGAGTGAGACAGCACTCAGCATTCAGCAAGAACTCAGTGCTTTGGCTGACTGCTGAGTGCTGATTGCTGAATGCTTCTATTGCGCCGTTTCTCGAGTGCGTTCAGGCGCAGATACAGCATGTAGAGGACAATGATCAGGTTTACTACCAGCACCAGCAATCGGAACCAGGTTGGACGGTGAAACAAATCGGCGACTTCGAACGGGACGTAGATTGTCCCCGAAGCAAATGCCAGCCATTCCGCCCACGGCAACGCGTACCAGAGGCCATACGCTTCCACAAAGCGGAGCATGACATAAACACTGGCGACGGTCGCAATCTTCCACAGCCGCACGTCGCTGATCCTGTAGACCAAATCAATGAAAACTCCCACATAGTGGTGATGGGGATTTACATGGAAGAACTCCAGAAAACTTTCGGCGATTCCCCAGATGTCGCGGTGCCGCATGGAGAAGAGGCCGAGTCCGGCGAGTACCACGATCGCACCCTTGGTGAATTCAATGGTCGCAACCGTCCGCAGGCCTTTAATGTGCGCGGGATCGTGGACGTACGGATGCATGGCAGGGCGAGCTAGTAAATCAAGTCTACCAAGACTGTGTTGATTTGCTGTCTCTGTGAACCCCTGTGTCCCCTGTGGTTAAGACAGAAGGCTTGCACCACGGGGTTCACAGGGGAAATCCGCGTCATGCGCGCACCCTGGCGCGCAACTCTTCGACAATTTCTTGCGCGGCCGTGCGGGCGTCGTCGCCCTTGGTGACATCGAATGAGATCGCGCCGACGCGGGCATGGCCTCCTCCGCCGTAGCGTTCGCAGACTTTCGCCAGGTTGACGGTGGGCTCGCGTTTCGACCATGGATTCGACCCGACAGAAACTTTTACACGAAAGGAACTCTTGCTCAATCCCACGCTGTAGATCGATTCCGGATGCAGGTAATAAGGAACGAACTTGTTGTAACCCTCCAGGTCGAGGTCAGTGAGATCGAAAAAAATCGTGCCCTCTTTCTCCGTCGATCGCTTGCGCAGAACCTCGATCGAACGTTGGTGGCGTTCGAGCAGCGGAGGCAGGACGGCGGCTACAACCGGCTCCACGAGAGTGCTGGCAAGCGATTGGGTCGCGAGCAGCGGAATCAGTTGCTTCACAAAATTGGGGTCCTGCACGGACTCAATGGCCATCGTCAATTTCATGGCGGGCGCTTGCATTTCGACCGCCGACTGCGCGCTTTCGTAGAGGGCGCCATCGACGATATCGGTCCAGCGAACCAGTTCCGCAACCGGACGCGGATCGAAGCCAAAGCGCTGTTCCGCGATCATCGCGATAAAGCTGGTGCAGGACTTGAATGCGGGATCGTAAAACTTGCGATTGCTCTGGTCGCGTTCGAAATGCGCAGCGTCGTCGGGCGAAAGAAATGCGCTCTCATGATGATCGAACCACCAGGTGATATTGGGCGAGCTGGAATATTTGAAATCGACGATGGCGTTTTCGTCGCCGTCAAAATCCTTCTCGTCAAACAGCGCGCCGGCGCGATGAAGCAGGCCGCCATAGATGAATTCTCCGTCGTCGCGGATACGTTCGCGGTAAAAATGGGAGAACAACGCAGCCGAACATGCACCGTCAAAACACTTGTCGTGATAAAAGACCCGAACTCGCAAATTAGCTCTTTCCCGACCCGCGAACGGGCCCAAGGTGAAAACCAATAGGGTTAATGGTTTGACGGCTTATGTCAAGGCCTTAGAACCAGTTCTCAGTTCCCAGTAAAAACAAAATCGCAACCCCGCAGTCGCAGTCGGCGCCATCGACTGAGAACTGGGTACTCGCTTTACCGTTTACGCTGGCGGATCTTTACATCAAAGCTGACTACGCCGTTCTGGTCGCGCAGGGCGACGATCGAAATATTGCGCGTTACGTTGTATTCCACCTGGATGATCTGCTGCGACGCAACCGAGACGTTGGTGCTGTAGGTGATGGTCAGGTTGCTCGCGACCTGCTGTTCGATGGTGACCTGCGGGCCGTGGACTACGTTGGTTTCGCTGGTCAGGCCTTGCGGGTCGATCTTGATCCGGCTCACGCCGAACAAGCGTTGCACGCGGCTGCTGACGGCGGTATTGAGCGCCTCGCTGATCAGCAGGTTGGAAGCTGCACCTCCGAATCCGGAGGAGCCACTTCCCTGCAATGCCGCCGACTCTTCGCGCGTACGACCAAGAGCCAGCAACGCAATGACGTCGGCTTCGGGCAACGGTGGTTCGGAGTGCCAGGTGGCTTTCAGACCGTTGGATTTGCTCACGTTGCCGCTGATGTTGACGGTGATGTCGTAATCGCGCACGCGGGTGGCGGCCTGAATGTCAACGATGGGCTCCGTCTTGGCGGGATTGGAAAATGTTACTTCGCCGCGCTCCAGCCGATATTTTGTTCCATTGAAGGAAATTTCGCCACCTTCGTTGGCGCTCACGCGACCGATAGCTACGGGGCGGTCGGCGGTGCCGCGGATGCGCAGGTCGGCGCTGCCTGTTAGTTTGGCGATGGCGGTCTGCATTTGCAGTTCGGGCGTGGTTAGGACGTGAACGTCGAGGCGAAGGTGGCTCTCCAGCGTATCGGCTCCGGCCACGGTGATCGAGCGTTTGCTCTTCTCCAGATAGGCTCCGAAGTCGAAGCCCGGCGTCACACCCATTTTTGTGACCAGCACATCTCCACTGAGCAGAGCGGCGTTGGACGTGCCGGACAATCGCAGATTCGCGTTCGCAGTCGAACTGACGCCGGGCGGGTAACGCAGGCGAACGCCTTGCGCGGTGGCGCCGATATCCATCTGGAAGACTCCGTTCTGATAGCTGCCGAAACCGGTCAACGCGATCGTGCCCCCGCCGGATGTGCCGTTGAGGCTCTCGATCTGGATGCGGTTCTGGTCAAATAGCAGGACGCCGTTCAGGTCGCTCAGGCCACTGGGAAAATCATTGTGGCTGACGAAGGTGTCTTTCACTTCCAGGCGTCCCTGCAATACCGGATTGGAGTAGGTTCCGCCCGCGGTGAGGTTGAGGTTCAGCATGCCGCGCGCGGAGATCTTGGGATTGAGGGTTTGTGCCAGCGCCATGTTGACGGTCCCGTCGAGGCGAACGTCGAGCGCTCGGGGTTCGGTCAGTTGCGCGCGGCCATGAGCCGTGAAATCGGTTCCGCTGCCGGCAAGGTGGAGACTTTCGATCCGGAGAACCTGGTCGGCCAACTCGAGGCGAATTGGCTCGGCATTCTGCAGTCGCACATGAGCGACTTCGATGTCGAGCGAGTCGAGTTTGGCGGTTGCGCTCAATTGACGGGGATGGCGTAGAGGTCCGTGCAGCGCGAGCGTCCCTGCCAGAGTGGAGTGTCCCGTGATTCTTCCGGGGAGATAGATACTAAGAAGTGCATCGACGTCCAGTTGCTGGAAGGAAAGGTCGAGGTCGGCGGGAAAATCGTCCTCCATCCCGATGGTGCCTTGGACTTTCAAATCTGCTTTGTCAAACTCGGAGTGGCCCTGAATGGCAAGCTGCCGGCCGCGCGGAACCGCATCGAGATAGAAATCGCCGGCACGTTCCTTGTCGAAAGCAAGATCGCGCAGATGAAGGTGGGCTTCCACCGAGGGCTGCTCGGGAGTACCGCTGGCTTGGGCGGTGAAATCGACGCGGCCGTCGACTATGAACCGGCCGGTCTGAAGCTTCGGAAAGTGGATGAGATCTAAATCGTGTCCGGAGAGACTCGCCCGAAATTCGTGGCTTGAAAGGTTTACAGCAGCATTGCCAGTGACGGGAGCGTCGTAGAAGGTGGTTGCCAGGTTGTTGAATTGAAGTTCGTCGTCGGCCAGGTGGAGATCGCTTCGCAGGAGCGGGATAGCGGTCCCGTAAACCGTGGCGTCGCGAACTTCGATGCGGCCCTGACCTAGAGGATGGGCGCGCGTGCCGGAAACCTCGAAAAAGAGATCGCCCACTCCGGTGAGCGGCAGGTTGGAGCCGGCCAGGTGCGCGACTTCCGCCACGTCAGCGTTGCGCAGATCGATATGCAACGTGAGCGGAGCGTCGGGCTGCGAAGCACCGGCATTCAGGGCCGAGCTGAGATCCAAGTGCGCGCTGGTATGGCCGTGGAGCAGTACAGCATTATGGGCAGAAAAATTCCTGCTGGAATATTGGATGGTGGCGGTGAGCGCATCCCAATGAATCGTCTGCGAGGGGCGGTGAGCGGTTGCCGGGAGCGCCGTTTCGAAGTCGTAGACTTCAAGATTTCCATTCACCTGCATGAAAGAGAGACGCCCGGTAACAACGCCATTGAACGTCGCCCATCCGTGGACGGTGAAAGGAAGCGTCCCCGATCCGTAGGCGGCCTGGAGTAAGGGCCTCCATTCTTTCAGGTCGTGACTGGCGGCTGCGACTTTCAGCGAGGACGTCGCGGACAGGCTGCCGTTGGCAGTAATCTCGGAAGCGGGCGTGTTCAGTTGAAATTGATAGACCTGCAACTCGTCGCGCGATCCGCGATAGATCGCGTCCAATTGCCCGCGCGTGGCAAGCTGGCCGGGCAGGGGCTGTTGCGGAGGAGCGATGGCCAGGTTGACGTGGGTCGCGGCGTCATGGACGGAACCGACCCACAGCACGTCTACTTTACCGCTGGCGGTCCCCGACAAATTCAACTGCTCCAAGGGAACCTTACGAGCGCTGACCACGGCAACGACCGGGGCCAGGGGAAAGCCAGATAACGCCAGGCGAACCGATCCGCGTTGCGGATTTACAGTGGAAACTCGTCCGACGACCCCTTGCCGATTTTGAGCGGACGCGGGCTCGATGGAGGCTTGCCAGTTGGCGACGTCCACATCTCCCTGGATCTCGCCTCCGAAAAGAACAGCCTTGATGGAGGAGACATGTAAGCGCTCAGGCGTGACGGAGAAGGCTGCGCCAACGCGGCCACCCTGCGTTTTCAACTGGCCGTTGGACCACTCGATATCCTTGGCAAGCAGGGTTCCGTCGGCGGAAAATTTTGCGAGACTCCAGGAACCGTGGCCGTCGAAACGCGCCGTACCTTTGCGGAAATCGGCCTGCCGCGTCAGAACAGCCAGTTCCGCGAAATCGAGCGAGCTGTGGTAATCGCCGCTCACCTGCGGATTGTGGAAGTCCTGCACGTGGCCGGAGAAGTGCATTTCGGACTTACCCGAAGTTACGTTCAGAGCCTTGATGTCGGCATGATCGCGGGCCAGGACCAGAGACGCGTCCCCTCGCCAGGTGAAAGCAGGATATTGCCGAAAACTCGTACTGGCGCTGCCCACGGCCAGGTGCGTTTCATACTGGCTCCGAAGAAATGAGTAGCTTAAAGTCAGCGCAACACTGCGGGCGTCGAGATTGAGAGGAATTCTGTTTTGTTCCCACAGCAATTCTCCCTGCTGTATTTCGACATTGGAAACAGCCAGCGAGAAAAGCTCTTCCGCTGGTTGCTTGCCGGAGGCTCGGCTGACTGGCGGCGATGGTTGATTGGTAGAACCGTCCGGATAAACAATGAGGTGGGCCACGGGATGTTCCGCAATCAGAGAATGCAGTCCGATCTCGGTGCTGAGCAGCGAGATGATCTTCACTTCGAGCTGCACGCGGTCCACTCGCAGATAGGGCGCCTGATCGGGGGCTTCCCTTCCGTGGATCACCAGATCGCGAACGTCCACGCGAAGGCGGAACGGGATAGTGTGCAGTTGGCCGATCTCAACGCGGCCGCCGGTAGCCTTTTCGAGCGCGGCGACGACCCGGCGCCGAACCATTTGCTGAAAGGAATCGGTAGTGGCGTACCAGCCCAGCAGGCTCAGGGCGATGGCACTGAAGAGGCAGAACAGCCGAAACAGTTTCCACCAACTCCGACGCTGGACGGAAGTCGGCTTACTCAAGGGGTCTGATCTCCGGCGCCGGCCTGCGGAGTCTCGATGCGACTTACGGAGTGCAACGTCGCGAGCCAGCCGTGGAGCAACTGATTCAGGCGCTGTTCCGCGAGCAGATCCCGGATGTGGCCGGCCACCTCGGGCAACGTCACTTCCCTGCTACCTGCCTTTTTCAAATCCGGAATCAGATGTTCGTTGTAGTAGGACTCGACCGCCTTTTGATCAATCTGAATGGAAGGCCTGAGGCGAGCTTCGACCATCCGCATCAGCTGGATGCTTTCACCCAGACGCTTCTCCAGATCGGCTTGGGTAAGGCCGCAACGCTGCAAAGCGGATTGCCATCCTTCGTCGGTGGCGCCCTCGGGATGAAGCTTGCGAACTTCGCTCACGCGCGCGGCGATTTCGGCAGCGGGCGCCGTTTCAGAAGGGCGGACTTGTTCCCGCAGCAGTTCCTGGTCGATCAAGCGGTCGAGCGCGGCCTTGCGTTCTTCGACCGTGAAAGAATCCGAAGTGCGCGCATTCACAAACGCCTCGAATGCCAGTTCTTCTTCCCAGTCGCTTTGCAATACGATGTGACCATTGACGTTGGCGACCATCCGGTCGAGGATCTGGCCGGCGCCAGCAGACGCGGTCAGAGCGGCGCTCGCCAGCAACCACCATGCGAAATGTTTCCAGACTGTCATTAGGCCTGTCATCAGAAGGACTGTCCGATGCTGAATGAGAAATTGAAGTGTCCGGCGCGTTGAAAACCAAACTGCCCGGTGCGGGTCCCGTTCTGCTCGTTGACTACGATGTTCGTGAAACTCGGAAAGAACGGCGGATTCAAATTGTAGCCGAAGTCCAGACGCAACGGGCCAATAGGTGTCTGGTAACGCACCCCCAGGCCGATGGCGTGCGACATGTAGTTATAGTTGCACTTTGAATCTTTGTTGTTGCTCCCCACCTCAACGAAGCAGGCCGAGGGGTCTGGCTGATGCCATTGTCCGAAGCTATGAAACATATTGCGCGGACTCGAGAATACGTTGCCGAAATCCTGGAAGATCGTAAATCCGATGTTGTCATGCAAGTAGGGCAAGGTAGCGTTGGGAAAGCGCAATTCCAGATTGTTCAAGAAAAGCGCGCTGCCACCGAGCGGAAATCCGGTGAACGGATCGCGCGGTCCGGCCTGATTCAATCCGAATCCGCGATGCGAACTGCCGCCGCCCATGTAGAAGCGCTCGGGCAAAGGGATCAGGACTTGCCCGGTTGTCGGGTCTTCGCCGGGGTCAAGTAGAACGGTGCTTCCAAAAGGAACCTGCACACCCAGACTGGTGGAGCGTGCCAGAACGAAAGAGGTTCCGGTCCGACGGTTCCGCAGGAAGGGATAGTAAGTTGAGTTCTTGATCAGGAGCCGGCTGAAATCAGCTTCGGAGCCGAAAACGCTGGCCGCCACGCCACCTTCCACCGTGTTGTAGCTGCCGTGAATGGTTTCCAGGTCATTGTCGCGCCGGTTGCGGACGTAGAGGAAATTGGGCTCGCCTACCCGCGTCGGCTTCGACAGGAGTGGGATGAGATTGTCACTGACCTGGATGTTGCTGGCTTGCACGCGGCGATAGGAAAAGCGATAGGCGATGCTGTCCAGTTCACGCTCCTGGATTTTCTTCAGAATCTGCACAATTTGCAGCGTTGCTTCCGTGCGCTGCGACGTGAAAGTGGAAACGTCAACCGTGTTGTCATACAGCAATCGAATCGAAAAATTCAGGTCGCGATTCAATAGCTTGGGGGCCTCAAAAGTGATCAGTCCGCGCTGCTGGAGACGGCTGAGGTTGGTCTTCGCGGTGACCGTCTGATGGCGGCCACCGATATTGAGGCGGCTGATACCAAATGAAACCCGGGGACTGACGCCGGTTTGGCCGAGCGGCTGGTTGGTGCCGACGGCCGGCTGTCCGGTTTGAAACTCGAAACCGATTCCGTAATCGAAGGTGTAGCGTTTGGTTTCACGAACTGAGATCAACACATTCTTGTGGGACTCGGTGCCGTCCGGATTCTGAATGGCGGTGTCGACTTCATTGAACAAGCCCAGGTTGTACAGGCTGCGCTGGGATTCGAGCATGTCCTGCTGGCTCAGGGGCGCGGTCGGCTGCACACGCACTTCACGACGTGCCACTCCCGGCCTCGTGTAGTGGAGCCCGTTCAGGAAAACCTTGCTGACAAAAAATTGCTCGCCTTCATGGATATTGAAGACGACACCGACACGAGGCGTTTCAGGGGGCGAAGTGGTGTCGGGAACGTAACTGACATCGATGGTGGCATTGGTAAATCCGCTGTCGAAATACTTCTCGAGAATAGTGTCACGATCGTCGGCCAGGCTGGACTCGTTGAAGCCCTGGCCTTCTTCGGTGGAGAGCCTGGGCGTCAACTGCTCGGTTGGGATGTTGTAGTTTCCCTCAATACTCACTGAGCTCACGCGGGTCTGCGGGCCTTCCTTGATTTCAATCTCAATGGCGAGCTGAGCGGGGTCGCCCAGGTATTTTTCCAAGAGCTTGCTGGTCACTTGCACCTGCCGGAAACCAGCAGAGCGATATAACTCTTGAAGGTTGCGGACGTCGTTTTCCAGCAAGGCATCACTGTAGCGCCCGTGGCTGAAGAGACGGCCGGCAGGCTGACTCAACATTTGACCGCGGATCAGATCGTCTTCAAAGAGGTGATTCCCGGAGACGCGAACGGCCGTGAGCCGGTGGCGATCGCCGGGAGTAATCGTGTAGATCACCTTCAGGCTCTTCCCGTCTTGCGCGCCCTGCTGGCTGACGTTGACGGCGGCGGAAAAGTAGCCGAGCGCCTGCAGATGGTTCTGGAGATTGCGGCGTCCCTCGTTAAGCAGGTCGTCGTCGACGGCCCCTTCCTCGTAGATAGGGACTAGTTTTCGGAGTTGGCGCTGGGTGATTCTGAATCCTTCGGCGGCAATTTCTACCACCGGGCCGCGTATGACTTTGAAGGTGTAGTCCACGGTGTTGGTTGTGGGACGATAGGTGCGGACCGCCGCTGAGACCTGCGCGAGCAGACGGTCCTGTTTCTGATAGCGGGCGCGGATGCGCTGCAAGGCGCGCGTCAGGCGGTTTGCCGTTACACCTTCTCCGGAATGAAACTTCGCCATCTCCTGGAGTTCATCCTTGGAGTAGCCGACATCGCCTTCCAGCACGATCTGTCCGACGGCCGCTCGCGGACCGGGCTCAACGTGAAACGTGACGTCGATCTGGTGCTGCGCCTCATTGCGCTGCTGCGACACGCTCACCTTCGAGCGATGGAATCCGTTTTCTTCGAGCACGCGCTGAAGATTCGCCAGCGCTTGGTCGAGTTTGTCCTGGGAGTAGAGTTCGCCCAGTTGCAAGCGGCTGGAGGTGACGAGCTGGTTGGAAGACGGGCTGCTGGAAACACCGTCCGCGGTGACATGCCCTATGAAATAGTTGGGCACTGTGAGAAAGCGCAGTCGGACGCCGGCGGCGGATCGCTCGGCCTCCGCCCGAATGTCAGCGAAGCGGCCGGTGGCGAAGAGCGAGTGCATGGCATCGCGCAGAGCCGGGCGGGTAAGCGGCTCGCCAAGTTTGAGCGGAGTGGCCGTCAGGAGATGGGCGGCGTCCTCGGCGGGGACTCCGGGCAACTCGATCTCCGTCACGGGTACGCCGAGATAGTCCGTGATCGTACCTAACTGCGACGGCGCTTCCGTGGCGGGCAGGGCCGGTGGAACTGGAGCCTGCGCATGGCTGAGCGCAGAAGACGCCATCATTGTCATTGTCATCGTCACTGCGAGAGCCAACTTGTAGCCAGTTAGTCGCAACCCTTCCTCCAGTAATTTCGATGCACTGCTGGCGGCGCTTTTTGGGTTCGATGGGTTGACAACCGTCACATGTTGCTCGGCACGGAGAAAGTTTAAGGACCGGCACCTATAATACTGGCAGGAAAGGCTCGAACAGGTAATGTCTTTGGAACTGGAGGAACGTTACTCTCGTCAGGCGCTGTTCGCCGGGATTGGTGCGGAAGGCCAGGAGCGTCTGGCCCGGTCGCGCGTCGCAATGGTGGGATGCGGGGCGACGGGGTCGGCAGTGGCTTCTTTGCTCGCCCGATCGGGCGTTGGGATGCTTCGGATTCTCGATCGTGACTACGTCGAACCGAGCAATCTGCAAAGGCAGGCACTATTCGACGAGAACGACGCCCTCGAGTCGCTTCCCAAAGCCATTGCCGCCGCCCGGCAGATTGCGCGCTTCAATTCGCAGATTGTGGTGGAGCCGCACGTGGCCGATCTGGTCCCGGCGAATGTCGAGAACTTGCTTAGCGGTGTGGACCTGATCCTGGACGGCACCGACAATTTTGAAACTCGCTATTTGGTGAATGACTACGCAGTGAAACATTCGGTGGCTTGGATCTATGCGGCAGCGGTGGGGAGCTACGCCGTTACTCTAAACATCTTGCCCGGCGAAACGGCGTGCCTGGCCTGCGTTTTCCCCGATCCACCGCGCGGGACGGTGGAAACCTGCGAGACCGCCGGCATTTTGAATTCTGCCGTGAACCTGGTGGCATCGCTGGCAGCTACCGAGGCCTTGAAGTTTCTGACCGGCGCACAATCGAAGATGCGGCGGACGCTGCTCTCGTGGGACGTCTGGAATAACGACCGCGCGGAAGTTGCCGCTGCCCTTCCGCGCCCGGGATGCAGGGCTTGCGGCGAGTGCAACTTCATCCATCTGGCAGGCGAAGGCCGGCCCCACATCACACTCTGTGGCAGAAATTCAGTGCAGATCCACGAACAGCAGCGCCCGGTGGACTTCGCCGAGATGACGACCCGCCTGCAACCCCATGGCACAGTCCGCCACAACGAGTTCGTCCTGAAATTCTGGCACGAGCCTTATGAGATGACCTTGTTTCCGGACGGGCGAGCCATCATCAAAGGGACTACCGACACGGCGGTAGCCCGCAGCCTCTATGCGAGGTATGTCGGCAGTTGAAGTTGTAGCTCCGGCGGGATGCCGACGCTACATTTTGCTTCAGGTTATGCGCACGGGCTTGCATACCGTCTAGTTTGCTCCCTGTCACGATCTCAGGTGTTTAGCCGAGAGAGCCGGGAATCTCCGAACATCGTGGACTCATTCCGGTTCCGGCACACTGGCCCACAAACTGCACAGTTAATACCGATCTGTACCCTCTATGGAGGTGGTATGCGACCCTATTTGATTCTGTGTGCAGTAGTTTTGATCGCAGTAGCGGCGTTTGGACAGCAGCCCGGTCATCTTGGCGTCGCCGGTCTTTGCAGCTTCGGATGCGGCCCGTTTGTCCCGCTCGTGACGACTCCCATGATTTCGTTGCAGCAGGTTTCTCCGAACCCAGTAGGCGCTTCAAACGCCACCCCTGGCCTGATCGCCGGAGCTACCAACTCAACCCTCTCGCAAATTTCGGGTAACACCAGTTCGGTCTACACCGAGGCGATGTGGTACCAGGGCGGCGACGCTCCGTTGACTTCGTCAGCGATTCACCTGTATCGGGAGCCGATCGGACATCCCATGCACGCCATGCACGAAGACCACGCTCTCCGGCAGGAAGCGCGGGCGGAGTGGGTGTATTTTGGCAGCTCGGATACGACGAATGGGGCGTCAGCGTCGGCTGCCGCGAAGAGCGGAAAGAAAGCAGTGCACAACTACTCGAATCACGACGTCGAGCGCCAGAACGAGAGCAACGGGAACGTGAAAATGAAGGGCAAGTCGGAAAAGATTTAAGTAGCAGAACTTGCTAGAACTCCAGGCTCTCGATCACGGCTGCACACTGGGATAGGGAGCCTTTGTGCTTTCCAGGGCAGAAATCGCTGCTTCGCGGGTGACGGTAGGAAAGTCGTCAAGAAAATCGGCGAGCGTCTGTCCGCCCTCCAGGTAGTCCAGAAGCGCCTGGAAAGGAACACGCGTACCGCGGAAGACCGGGGTCCCACCAAGTACATCGGAGTCTTTCGAGATGATTTCGTTGACGGTGGGCATTGATCAACTCCTCCAGTAATCTTAACTCCATCCTCTGCACGTGCAAGTCTTAGGGAGCATTCCTCCCCTCCAATCTGCTATCTTCGTGCGGTTGATTCTCTCCACAATTTCGACGCAGGCGCCACCATGCGCCGGGGATGAGTGCCTTCATGGCTGAGATTGCGCGTCCGGAGCCGTCTCGTGCATACCGCTGGATCGTGCTGCTGTTTATTAGCCTCGCGCAGGGCGCGAACTACTACATCTACGACAGCATTAATCCGCTGGAACGAATTTTCATCGACAAGCTGGGGTTCTCCGCGACCACATTCGGATGGCTGAACTCGTCCTACAGCGCGGCAGCGGTTGTGACTCTGCTGGTCGGCGGCATCATAATTGACCGCATCGGAACCAAGAAAGCGCTGACTTTCTTTGCCGTGCTTTGCCTGTTGGGTGCGGCAATCACTGCGGCTCGCGGGAATGTCGCCTTGATGATTACAGGGCGCACGGTCCTGGGACTGGGCGCGGAATCCATGATCGTCGCCGTCATCGTGGCCCTGGCAAAGTGGTTCAAGGGCAAGGAACTCAGCTTCGCCTTCGGCGTCAATCTGACGATCGCGCGGCTGGCTTCGGTTGCCGCCGATAACTCTCCAACATGGGCGAAGCGGGCTTTCTATCCGCAAGGGCCCGCCGGTGAACCGAACTGGCAGAATCCGCTGTTCATTGCGGTCGGCGCTGGAGTGCTCGCGGTGGTCTGTTCCGCGGCTTACTGGATACTGGAAACCCGCGCCGAGGGACGCTACGCGCTGGGCAAGGGTGGATCCGTCGACAAGCTGGAATTCAGCCAGATGTTTACGTTCGACAAGTCCTACTGGTTTGTGGTCGGACTCTGCTTTACTTTCTATTCCGCTATCTTCCCGTTCCGCACCTTTGCTATCGACCTGTTTACGAACAAACTTCTGGCCGCTCATGGAGGGGCCTCGGCTTCTGAAGCAATTCATCTGTCGGCGCTCCAGCAGGCGGGGACGCTTAACAGCCTGCTTCCCTTCTCGGCCATGATTGCCACGCCGCTCTTTGGATTGCTGGTGGACAAAGTAGGCAAACGGGCGCTATTCATGATGTTTGCTTCCCTGCTGTTGATGCCGGTGTATCTGATGATGGCGTATGGGCAGATTCCACTGTATGTGCCGGTGGTTCTCATGGGCATCGCCTTCTCGCTGATTCCAGCTGTCATGTGGCCGTCGGTCGCCTACATCGTGGACGAGTCTCGGCTGGGTACGGCCTACGCTTTGATGACTCTGATCCAGCAGATTGGCTTCTTCGCCTTGAACTTACTGATTGGCAAAGCGAACGATTTCTCCCAGGCCGGACCGGACAACCCCAGCGGATACGCAATGGGAATGTGGATTTTCTCGATGCTGAGCTTTGTCGGTTTGACCTTCGCGATTCTTTTGCGGAAGCGGGAGACGGGTGCTGCGGGACATGGCTTGGAAACGATCCGGGCGAGGGCCTAGATGCTCTGTGATCTCTGTGCCCCCTGTGGTTCACGCTTTAGTTCTTTACCATAGGGGTCACAGAGGACACAGAGGAAATCCGTTACTAAAGTGACCCGCTGGCGAGGCGAAATTAGTGAATGACTCATAACCCGTCGGGAAGCAATGGTTTTTGGTATTCTTGGGTTTTCCAGGGTGGCGGTTGCCGCCAGAGGTTCCGTCCGCAAAGCGTACAACGAAAAGAGTTTGAAGCCGCATCTTAACGGATGGCGGCCGGAAAAGGCGACTTGACCGACCCGAAACCAGCAAAGGCTATAGAAGCCGAGGCAATCGAACGAGCGAAGCAGGGAGACGAGGCCGCTTTTGAGACCTTGTACAACCTGCACAAGCGCCGCGTGTACTCGCTATGTTTGCGCATGGTCTCCAATCCCGCACAGGCCGAGGATCTGGCCCAGGAAGCGTTTCTTCAGCTGTTCCGGAAGATCGGCACATTCCGGGGGGAGTCCGCTTTTTCGACCTGGCTGCATCGGATGACCGTGAATGTCGTCCTGATGACTTTGCGCCGGAAGGGTCTTCCGCTGGTCTCGCTGGAAGAGACGCTGGAGACCGACGAGGTAACACCCCGGAAGGAACTGGGTGCACCGGATTTGAAGCTCACCGGCTCCATTGACCGTTTGGAACTGAAACGGGCGATCGAAAAGCTGCCGCCGGGGTATAAAACGGTTTTTGTGTTGCACGATGTGGAAGGGTTCGAGCACAACGAAATTGCAGAAATGGTCGGGTGCTCGATCGGCAACAGTAAGTCGCAGCTCCACAAGGCAAGATTGAAGCTGCGCGACGCTTTGAAGTTCATGAGAGCCGCAAAGGCCGAGAACACGTAAGCGAGATCGCGGTATTGGGGAGAGAGGAAGTATGAATTGCGCGGATGTACAGCAGGTTCTGCCGGAGATCATCGACGGCAGCAGCAGTGGTGATAGTGATGCCGAGTATCAGGCTCATTTGAAGTCGTGTCCCATGTGTTCGGAACTGGTTTCGGACCTGGAGCTGATTGCCAGCGAGGCGCGGCAGTTGTCGGAAACCGACGATCCCGCGCCGCGGGTCTGGGTAAAAATTGCCGCGGAGTTGCGCTCCGAGGGGATCATACGAGAGCTGGAAGCCGCACCTGGGCGTCCGGTTCTCGTACCTGGCGTTCGGCGTCGATGGAATGCCTGGTGGCTGGTACCGGTCGCGGCAGCGCTGGTGGCAGCAGGCTCGTATGTCATCAAGCCAAAGCCGGCGGTGCCCGTGGCAAGCCAGAATCCTCCTGCGGCAGTGATCAATGCCGAGAAGGTGCCCGCGCCATCCACGGTTGCAAGCGCCAAGCCTTCGAAACAGATCGCGCCCGTGAGGGCGGTTGACGAAACGAGACAGAGTGCACCCGCTGATCGCGCTCCCATGCAGGTTGTCGGCACGGCTGACCAGCAGTTGCTGGATGGAGTTCCTCCGGAACTGCGGTCTGAGTATCAGAGTCAACTGAACGCAGTGAATTCTTATATCCGGGATGCGGAAGCCTACCTGAAGCAGAATCCGGACGACGAAGATGCGCGGCAGCACCTGATGGAAGCGAACCAGCAAAGAGAAATGCTGTACCGGATGGCGTTGGATCATGTTCAATAACAACATCGAGCTGACCGGTCTGATCCGGACACGAGGGATGGCGACTATGCAACGCAGCACAATCGCAGGACTGGTAGTGGTAGCCTGCCTGGTTACGGGGGCAGCCTCTGAAACCAGGAAGGAATTCCGTTTCACGGTCGGGCCCAAGGCAAATATTGTCGTCGACAATCAGTACGGGGCGATCACGGTGAAACCGGGGAGCGCCAATCAAGTCGTCGTGGTTGCGGTATTGCATTCCGACAAAGTCGAAGTGGACAGTTCCCATATCGGCGACCGGCTCCTGATCGAATCTCATTTGCTCAACGGCGCCGACGCCCAGAGCGGCCGGATCGATTATGAACTGACAGTCCCGCCCAATGTCCCGTTGAATCTTCGCTCCTCCACTGGTCCCCTGTCCGTGGAGCGGGTGCAAGGCGACTTGGCGCTGGAAGGCGCCGACGCCGAGGTGAATGTGCGCAACGTCGGACACTGTCATGTCCACGTCAAGACCATGCGCGGCAACATTACTCTGACGGACGTTCACGAAGGCCATGTGGAAATTAACTCCATCAGCGGTGAGGTTCATCTGAACTCGGTGACGGGACCGCACGTCCAAGTGGATTCGGGAGCCGGCAAGGTGTTTTACGACGGCAACTTTGGCTCCAGCGGGACCTACGCCTTCACCACGCATACGGGAGACATTGAAGCACTCATTGCAGCGGATGCGTCGGCCGACTTCAGCGCTCGATCCATGCAGGGATTTGTGCAGAGCGATGTTCCGCTCACCCCCAAAGAACACAACCGGTTCCCCACCGAACTGGGACGTTCCTTCTTCGGTACTGTCGGAAAGGCTGCTTCCGAGGTCGTCTTCAAGTCCTTCAGTGGTAAAATTCGCCTCAAGAGACGCTGAACAACAGAAAATCCAAACGAGTCAACGGGCGCGAAGAACGTGTCGACCCGACGCGTTGGAACGCCACGGAGCGGCATGGGAGCGCGAGTTGTGTTTCTAGTAGGGTTCATGGC
>JAYTFO010000189.1:0-19619 GCA_043734305.1 Acidobacteriota bacterium
GGGCGGGGATTACATGCCGGCAATATCCAGTCATTGGAATAAAACCAGGGCGGCAGCGGTTATCCATATTCGGGAGGAACACCACCCGAGCACGCAAAATAACCTGGCGTTGAGACGACCTTGTTCTGCATTTCTGAATAACGAATGTGAAAGGTACGTTCGGCCTTTCGTGATGGGACTGATCTCAGTACCGGGAAACCTTGCAACTTTTGTTCCGAGCGGGGCATAAGATATCGCTGAAAAGCTCATTTAAGGGTTTTATCCTTCGCAATCCTGACGCAAACCTTCACCGGCACCTATTCGGTGGCGAAGAATTGCACCGGCAGCATGACCCTCAACATCACGGGCGGCGGGACCGAGCACAATAACTTTATTGTCGACAATGGCAAGAAGGGCCTCCAGGTCATCAACACCGATAGCGGCTCGGCCCCTAGTGGCTTTGCCCTCGCGCAGGGACTTGTGACTTGCGGCCTGACGGGAACGAAGCAGACCTTCGCCGTGAACCTCATCGGGAAAATCCCCAACACCGGTCTGATCGCTTATGTCGCTCAGGTGATTTTGGGGTAACGGAAAAGTCTCAGGAGGCTCCGGAACGTTCGACGTAAACGGGATTTACCACACAGCTCCGATGATCACAGGCACCTACACCGAAGCTGCGGATTGCACCGGAACCGCACAGTTCATCGTTTCGAACTTCGGTACGTTAAGTTTCAATTTTGTGGTCGTCAGCGCCGGAAAGGAGATTCTGCTGCTCGAAACCAAGACTGGCACCGTCGTTGGAGGAACTATGCAGCAGTAAAAGGGACTGATTGGCACGGGGGTCGGCGCAGGCCGACTCCATCTGTCCGCTCTGCACTTAACTCGTAGGTTTGCAGATCCCGAGTTCCGGTAATTAACCGCAATTTTGGGGTTCGCAAGATAATTCTTGTCTTGCTCCTGATGGCGCAGGAGATCGCGTACATATAGCGGAGTGTGATGCTGTCGTCCAGCTTGGTTGGACGTAAACAGGCCATAGCGCTCATTGACCCGGCGGAGGCCCCCCTCCCACTTCCCATATCGCCGTTTCTGGATCACTTCCGTGTGGCCGACCAACCGGCAGGTGCCCGGCTTTGGTCAACACTCCCAAAGTCAACCTGCCTTCGCCAAGTGATCGGTTTGTGATCGCTCGGTGTTCGCCTGGACGAATCTGGGAAGTGGGACTACCGACTAGGGCTCCAGAGAAAACGTGGGACGCCACGGCCTAACCTGATTCGGCAGATTCTCTGCAGTCCGAGTTGGGAGGCTAAATGGCTCACATATGCGGCGTTTTTCGCGTATTTTACCCGGAGTGCTGCAAGGATTCTCTGCCGTCCAGATTGCTTGGCGGTGCGCGCAGTCTGGCGCTAACCGTTCTCCGTCGAATTCCCTGCTAACAGGGAAAAATACAGGGAATTTGCGAAATTTTGCCCCGAAAATCGAGGTGCAACGCCTCTAAGTCGCACATTCTGCTGGAGAAAGCCTTCCGTGGGGCTGAAATTGAACAGGGAATTATCATGAACGTATCAGGGAATTAATTTCCCTGATCAGGGTCTGGAACAGGGAAACAGGGAGAGGTTCCAAGGGCTATCATTCAAAATGGATCAAAAATACCGGGGCCGATCAGCCCCACACCCCCATCCCCGCTCAAGGCACTGCGGGGACAGAAGCAGAAAGTTGTCGTATTCTCAAGTGAACGAATTCAGGGGGCAGGTCATCCGCTGGCCACCACTGGGCCTGCTGGTTCGGGATTGTTTCAGTCTCGGTGACTGATTGCGACGGCGAAGAGATGCGCCATTGACGATCCCGATGTGAGGCGAGATACCCTGCTGACCGAGGTGGAATGCGTGCCGCGTTGGCGTCCGAAGGTTCGCACGGTTCTCCCGGATCTAGCGGGTAAAGGAGCACACGAATGAAACGAAACCGGCAGATCAAAGTCGGGGTGAGGCGAACCCGATTGAAGCAGAAGCTGGAGATGACACTCGAAGAGCTCACGATGTACTTGAATGAATTGATCGACAACAACCCAGTGGCTATTCTGGTGCTAGATCCGAAACACCATGTGCAGATGTGCAACCCGGCGTTCGAGAGGTTGTTCCAGTACGCTCGCGAAGAGCTGATGCATGCCAACCTGGAAGACCTCATCACGACTAACGATCTGACGTCTGAGGCAGTCGGCATCTGGGAACGAGTTTTGCGCGGAGAGAAGGTTTACGCTTCGACCAAGCGGAGAAGGAAAGACGGTTCCATCGTGGAGGTGGAGATTTATGGGATTCCACTCGTCATCAAGCGAAAGCTGATCGGGGTTTATGGAATTTACCACGATGTTTCGCAGCGCAAGGAAGCTGAAATGGAAGTGCGCCAGCTCTCCGCGCAATTGCTAAAATTGCAGGATGAAGAGAGACGCCGGATCGCGCGAGAACTTCATGACACCACGGCGCAGAAGCTTGTAGCTCTTAATATGAACCTGACAAAGCTCAAAGCACTGTGTGCTGGGACTGGTCCAGAGGCCGAGGCCGCAATCTCCGACAGTCTGGATCTGGTGGAAGAAAGTGCGCGCGAGTTGCGCACCCTGGCTTACCTCCTGCACCCTCCTACGCTGGATGATATGGGTCTGACGTCTGCCATCAGTTGGTATGCCCGCGGGTTTGCGCAACGCAGCGGGGTACAGGTGAATCTGGACCTTTCGTCCGATTTCGAGAGATTGCCGCGAGACGTGGAAACCATGCTGTTCCGCGTGGTCCAGGAAGGACTGACGAATATACATCGTCATTCCGGCAGCGGCAGCGCCAGTATTCATCTGGCTGCGGACGCCGAGCAGGTGGTGCTCGAGCTAAGTGATCAGGGACGGGGAATGCCAGTGAACCTGCA
This sequence comes from Acidobacteriota bacterium, assembly GCA_043734305.1. GTDB lineage: Bacteria > Acidobacteriota > Terriglobia > Terriglobales > Acidobacteriaceae > Acidiflorens. The sequence continues at coordinate 2,887 of JAYTFO010000189.1, forward strand.
AGGCGCCACGGTGGAGCAACTGGGCGTGGGTATTGCGGGGATGAGAGAGCGGGTCCGGCAGTTGGGAGGCAGGCTGGAAATCGTCTCTGACCAGCATGGTACGATGCTCAGAGTGTTGCAGCCTCAACCCGGAGTTTCAGAATAATGGTAGTCTCAATCCTCATCGCCGACGATCATGACGTGGTCCGCCGGGGGCTGAAATCACTGTTAGAGTCGCGGTCCGGGTGGGAGGTGTGTGCTGAAGCGTCCGACGGGCGTGAAGCCGTCGAACTCGCCATCAAGTTCAAGCCGCAAATTGCGGTGCTTGACGTCACCATGCCCGGATTGAGCGGGCTGGAAGCAACTCGGCAAATCCTCGCCTCCCTGCCACGCACTGAGATCCTCATTTTAACCATGCATGAATCGGAAGAACTGGTTGCGGAAGTGCTCGAAGCGGGCGCCCGCGGGTATGTGTCGAAGACCGACACCGGGCAGGATTTGCTAAGGGCCGTGGAAGCAGTGAGCGAACACAAGACATTCTTCACCACAAACATTGCGGAGATGGTCCTTCATGGTTACCTCGAACGAAAACGACAGCCCGCAGAGAGGCGGAGCCAGCCGGGATCGCTGACAGCGAGGGAGCGTGAGGTGATCCATTTGCTCGCAGAAGGCAAGAGCAACAAGCAGGTGGCTACAACCCTCGAAATTGCCACGAAAACTGCGGAGGCCCATCGAATTAACATCATGCGCAAGCTCAATCTGCACTCGATTGCGGAAGTTGTGCGATATGCGGTGAGAAACCAGTTGCTATCGCCGTAGCTCGAGCCCTCATTTTCCCGCAAACTGTGAATCTGCCTCCGACAACCACAGCCTTCTAGAACTCCACCCTTAGCCCGAACTGGATAGCGCGTGCGATTCCCTGCGAGAACACGCCTGAACCCAATCCGTAGCGGTTCGTTCGTTCGGCAGAGGTTGTCCCGTTCAGCGTGCCGGGTGTACCGGAGAGTGCCCCGCGCAGGGTGGAAGTGTTCAACCCGTTCGGAGGATCGAAGTTCGCTTTGTTGACTACGTTGAAGATGTCGATACTTGGCACGAGATTGAGTCTTTCGAACCGTCCGGTGTGAAAGGGCCAGGAAAGGCGAAGATCGTCGGCTATGAAATTATCGAGGCCCACCTGACCTTTGGGCGCCAACGGGATGCTGGGAACGACTGCGCCGAGAGCTTGAAGTTGGGTGGGAGTAAAGAGTGCTGCATTGACCAGCGTCTGGGCGGCAGGGGTCAGTTTTCCTGCGGAATTCGAATTGAAAGTGGAGATGACACGGTTCAAGTTGCTGACACTGACGCCGCGTCCGAACGAACCCAAATTGGTTCCGGGCAGAACATCGCCGCCAGAACCGTCGCCGGTGAGGTCAGTCAGGAAGACCTCAGCGGGGCAGGCGCAGGTAATGGGCACAGTCAGAGTCGCCGGCAAAGCAGAATAGATTCGGCTCAGCCAGCTCAGTTGCAGGCCGCCACGAAATTGGACCGAGCCTGAGAACGCCAACATGTGGGTACGGTCGAGATTATTGGGACCGTAAAATCGGTGGAGGTCAACGTTGTCGGCTGCGTTCACCAGGGACGCGTCCTGGTCGGACGACATGGCATTGAAGCGAGACAGACTGTAGTTGGCACTCCAGGTGAGCGATCTCACGCCGCGCGCGGGGGCATTGACGGTTTGTTTCAATCGAACCTGCAGAGCGTTGTAGACGGAACGTCCGCTCGTACTGATGATTCCCATTTGACCAAACGTCTGATTCAGACCGGGGAAGGCCCATCCACTGTCTGGTACCACAAATTGCTGGGCCAGGCCGGAGGCGGGGCTGCCGAGACCGTGGCTGGCAAAGTTGGTGATGGTCGCACCCTTGGCAATCGTGCAATCTACGCTGGAGCAGCCAAATTGCGCTTCCGTGGCTGCAACCGCCGCCTGCGCATTCGCAACATTGAAAGTCTTGGCGGCGCCGACAATATTCGCATCGTGTACCAATACACTGTGGATGTTGGTGTTGTGAACGTAATCCACCGACAGGAAAAGGCTGTTGGTGAGCTGCTGCTGAATGCCAAAATTGACCTGGGTGGAGTATGGCGTTTTGTAGTTTGGGTCGAGTAGTCCCCCGAAGCTGTTATAGGAAAATACGTTGGGATCAATGATCCCCGGCGTTCCATTGGGATTGAAGTTCGCCGTGTTGGCTGCTTGCGCGGTAATGAAGGCTTGCTGGGCTGCGACCGCCTGATCGACCACCGTGCCGATACGCTGTCCGATGAGCGGAGTAACGTCTACTGTTGTCCCGGGCAGGATGCCGCCCGTGCTGATCAGGAAAGAATTGCCAAGTCCTGCCGGAATTCGAAGTGTGCGGTCGAACAGGGTGACGGTCAAGAGCACATCGTCATAGAAAAGACCGGCACCGGCACGAATCGAAGTCTTGCCGTTCTTGAACGGGTCCCACGCCAAGCCCACCTGGGGCGCGAAGTCGAGATTGGGCTGCTTCGTGCGGTTGCCAAGTCCGGGCAGCAGGCTGTTCAACTGCGGAATGGGCGGCAGGTCACTGTCGGAGCGTCCAGCCACGCGGTTGTACCTTAGCGCCATCGTCACCGACAGATTCGGCCTTACTTTCCAGAAGTCTGCGAAGTAGAGCCCGGTCCGATGCACGTGAAAACCGCCGTGGGGGAAGCCCAACGCAGGTTTTTCCGAGAAGTAACCCAAACCGTTGCCTACTTCCAATTGCTCAAGCGGATAGTTCAACGGATTCGATGCGCCGCCGGGGAACGGTCCAGTCTGTGCGATGGCAATCTCGCTTGGGTTGCCGTTGGAGTTAAGGAAAGGACCCAGGCCGCTAAAGCTGCCGAAGGTGAACTGGGGAATCTGGACGAAGTCCACGCCGTAGCGCAAGGTGTGGCTGCCGACCAGATGGGAACCATCGTAGCGAGTCTGGTAGTTCCGTTGTAACGTGATCTGCGGCGCCAGCCATGAAGGGCCGAGACACAGCAGGTCTACTCCGAACAAGCATCTGGGGTCGCTGCCGATGGCGATTGCGGCTTGCTGTTTTCCGGGGAAGGGCTCAGGCAAGCCGGGAATCTGGGCCCGGGCGTCGACGATGTAGTTCCGGAAGGTGAGATAACCAAAACGGATACTGTGCGTGAAATTGCCGGTGGTGCCGTCGAAAGCGGCGGTGTGGACGTCGGTCAGGTTGCGGTTACCGTAGGGTTGGAAGACGTTGCCTCCGTAACCGGTGACGACATTGAACTGATCATGGTGGAAGGAATAGAAGGCGCGCCAGTTCGGAGAGATATTCCAGTCAGCGCGTGCGGTTGCCTCAGTCTCGCTAAAAGGATTGGGGAAGGCCGCGCTGAAACTGGTGAACGGTGCGGAAGGCGCTGTAAACACCGTACCATGCTGCAACGTGTGTTCGTAATTGAGGAACCAGAACAACTTGTCCTTGTGCAGAGGTCCACCCAGTCGCAAACCTACCTGGTCGCGCTCGAAGGGGGCGGCCACCGGTCCGACTTTGGCCGCAGTGGCATCGTTGCGGAAGAGATAGAACGCGCTACCATGCAGGCTGTTGCTGCCGCTGCGCGTGACTACGTTCACGGCACCGGTGGAAGTCAAGCTGGTGGCTGGATCCAGAGTCGATTGCGCAACCTGGAATTCCTGGATCGAGTCTTCGGAAAGATTGAGCGTAGTGGTCCCTACGGTCTCGTCAGAAATATCCACTCCATCCACCTCGATGCGCGTGGAGCGGCCGGAGCGGCCCTGGATCGAAATGCCGGTGAAGCCGTTCTTGGTGGGATCGAAATTCCCGCCATCCTGGATTTGAACGCCCGGGCTCAACTGAGCGAGGTCGAGAAAATTCCGCCCGTTAAGGGGCAGGACCTCGATCTCCTTAGCAGTGGTCGCGTCCTGAATTGTGGCTTGCACGGTGTTTACTTCGTTGACGTCGGCCTGGACCAGCACTTCGGTTTTTGCCTGTTGAGGCTGGAGGCTGAAGTCGCCGTTGAGGGTCCGGCCAACAAAAATATGGACGATTGCGTGGACGCCTTGAAATCCGGCTGATTCGACTTTGACGGAATAGTCCCCAGGATCGAGCGCCACGATGGAATAGGTACCGGATGCCGTAGTTGTACGGGTCTGGGTGGTTCCAGTGGACACCGATTGTACTGTCACGACGGCGCCCGGCACTACCGCACCGGTGCTGTCGGCAATGGTGCCGATAATGCTTCCGCTGGCGGTCTGGGCTGGCGCAGTTTGTGGCAACAGCAAAGCATGGGCCATCGAAAACGCGGCGGCAAGAAGGCACAGACGGACGCTTAGCATTCTGCGCCCGGCGGACGCTTGCGGGAGCGGGCAACCAACAGAAACATGGACTGCGGGAAGCGAATTCTTAGGGCTTGGCATATTGGGGATGAATTATAAGTGGTGGCAACAACAAAACAATCCGGCGAACTCCCCATAGCGCCTGATGCTGGCCTAAGGTTCTACCTACGTAATATGCCTAATTGGAGATCGTACCCCGTGCGCTTATAATTCACCGCGTCTTCAGGAGCGTTGCGTACTCATGACCCCAGTCCGCCCGTCGGCACTGCAACTACGAATTGATGGAGCCAGCCTTGATCGCAGGATCCAACTCATGAGTCACACAGGGCCGACGCGGTTGGCATACAGTGAAGAAGACGTTCGCGGGCGTGCGGTAGCAATCGACATGATGCGGGAAGTCGGCTTACGTGTGTCCATTGATGCGGCGGGAAATATTGTGGGTCGCCGTCCTGGACACGAGCAACTCCCGTCACTTGCTTGCGGCTCCCATTTGGATACGGTTCGAAATGGTGGGAACTACGACGGGATTCTGGGAGTGATGGCGGCAATCGAATGCGTGGCAACGCTTCAGGAGGCCGGACACAAGACCGTGCATCCGATCGAGGTCATTGTGTTTGCCAACGAAGAGGGCCAAAGGTTCGGGGCCCTGTGCGGCAGCCGCGCTATGGTAGGGGCGCTTGGTGCGGACGATCTGGCGCACGCGGATGAGACAGGACGTACCCTGGCGGAAGCAATCCAGAGTGTTGGTGGAAATCCCGCGCAGTTGCCGGCGGCGGTGCGCAAGACAGGAGACATAGCCGTTTTTGTGGAGCTTCATATCGAACAGGGCGGCACGCTGGAACAGGCCCGAGTCCCGATCGGAATTGTGAAGGGAATTTCCGGCATCAGCTACACCGATGTGCGGATTTTCGGCAGCGCCAATCATTCCGGCACCACGGCCATGGAGCTGCGAAAAGATGCTTTGGCCGGCGCCGCGGAACTTGTGCTCTGCGTTCAAAGAGCTGCGCTGGATAAGAGATGCCAGGTGGCAACTGTCGGACAACTGGTGGTGGTCCCGAATTCCACAAACATCATTCCGGGTAACGTTACGCTCACGATTGAAGTCAGGGACCTGGATCGCAAGAAGACGATGGCGACGATGAAGCACCTGCATGAGCGTGCACAGGAAATCGCGCTCCGGTCCGGTGTTCAGATTGAGTTCTCGGCTCGTACGCCGATTGATTCCGTGCCTTGTTCATCACTGGTTCGGAAAACGATCGAGCAATCCTGCGTCGACCTGGGATTCGAGTTTCAAACGTTGCCGAGCGGGGCAGGACATGACGCTCAAATGATGGCAAAGCTCGCCCCAATCGGTATGATCTTTGTTCCGAGCATGGGAGGCATCAGTCACTCGCCGCGTGAGTTTACGTCCTCAGAAGACTGTGCGCGCGGGGCGCAGGTCCTGTTGGAATCCATCCTGCGTCTGGACGAAGCACTGCCAGAGCTCATGGGAGCGGCGGAATGATTTTGGTTGGCATTGATGTGGGTGGCACATTTACGGACATTATTCTGGCCGACACGGTGAAGCGGAAGTTGGCCATTCACAAGCTGCCAACCACAGCGCCGGATCCTTCGGAAGGAGTGTTGTTGGGCATACTCGGCGTTTGTTCCCGGGAGGGCATCGGGCCCGGGCAAGTTGACTATCTTTTCCATGGAACCACCGTGGCTACCAACGCCATGCTGGAGCACAAGGGTGCCCGCACCGGCATGATCACGACCGAGGGATATCGTGACATCCTTCATATTGGACGGCACCAGCGGCCGCAAAACTACTCCATCATGCAGGACATTCCGTGGCAGACGAGACCGCTGGTACAGCGGCGCCATCGTAAGACTGTCAGCGAGCGCGTCGTGCCGCCGCATGGAGAAGTATTAGTGGCCTTGAATGAGCTGGAGGTGCGCGCCCGCATTCGCGAACTCAAAGCTGAAGGCGTGGAGGCCATTGCAGTCTGTTTTCTCTTTTCCTACCTGAACCCAGAGCATGAAAAACGAGTGTGCGCGCTGGTCGCGGAGGAGTTTCCTGAGGCTTTTGTCACCAGTTCGGCAGAAATCTCGCCTCAATTCCGCGAATTCGAACGTTTTACTACAGCGTGCATGAACGCGTTTCTCGGGCCTAAGGTGAAGAAATTCGTACTTGGGTTGACGGAACGGCTTGAAGGGATTGGGTTGAAGGGCGACGTTCATATCATGACTTCAAATGGGGGCGTCGCCACCGCCCGGACCATCGCCGAAAAACCTGTGTACTCATTGTTATCGGGACTGGCGGCGGGTGTGCTGGGCGGCGAGTGGGTAGGGCGGCGCGCTGGCCGCGAAAACCTGATCACTTTTGATGTGGGCGGTACCAGTGCCGACATTGGTATTGTAACTTCCCAGGGCATTACCGAAGCCTCTGCGCGGGAAACAAGAATAGCCGGGTTCCCAGTCATGGTTCCGATGATAGATGTTCACACCATCGGCGCAGGCGGCGGGAGCATTGCTTACGTCGATCCCGGAGGCGCGTTCCGGGTCGGGCCTCGTAGCGCTGGCTCGGTTCCTGGTCCGGCCTGCTATGGCAAGGGTGGAGAAGAGCCCACGGTGACGGATGCGAATGTGGTGTTAGGCCGTCTGGACGAGCATCATTTTCTGGGCGGCGAGATGCCGATTTATCCACAGAAGGCGTTTGAAGCTGTGGCCAAGCTCGCGGGTCACCTGGGTCTTGAACTCTACGAGACCGCCGAGGGCATCTGCACGATTCTTGCCAGCAATATGGCCAATGCGATTCGATCGCGCACGGTTCAGAAAGGGCACGATCCTCGACAGTTCAGCCTGATTGCGTTCGGCGGGGCGGGTCCGATGAGCGCGATCGATGTTGCGCATCATCTGCGAATTCCCGAAGTCATTGTGCCGCTTTATCCCGGCATTACATCCGCATTCGGCTTGCTGACAACCGACCTGAAGTATGACTTCGTAAAGACTGAATTACTGATCTCGACCCAAAATCCCGGCTCCAGATTAATACGGGACATGCGCGAACTGGAAGCGGCTGCCCGCGACCAGTTGTTGAAAGATGGCCTGCCAGAGAATCGCATCCGTTTCTTGCGCGGCCTGGATTTGCGGTACGTGGGACAGGGCTATGAACTGCGAATTCCGATCACGGAAAATGATTTTGACGGGGGTGAATGTGACCGCATTTGGACGGCATTCCATGATCGTCACCGAGTCGAATATGATCACTGTTTCCCGAAGAATCCGATCGAGGTGGTGAATCTTCGGGTTACCGGACTTGGCGTGATGCCTCGCCTGCCGGAGAGCTTTGAGCGCAACCCGGCGACAAAACTGAACGATGCGTGGTTGAGAACGGGCGAGACTCATTTCCGGGTGAAAGGGAGCCTGCAGAGGTTACGCACCGAATTCTTTGACCGTTCGCGGATTCCGGCAGGGGCAACGATTGCCGGCCCGGCAGTATTTTTCCAGAAAGACACAACGACAGTGTTGCCGCCGGAATGGAATGCGCACGCGGATGAGTGGGGCCATCTTGTCATTTCACGGAATTTGTAATCGAGAGATTCAATGAGCAAACTCACCAATCCAGAACACAAGACTAAGGGCACGATTGATTCGATTACGGCGCAAGTGATTTGGGGAGCGCTGGAGAATATTGCGATCGAAATGGGACACAAGCTTACTCGCATGTCCTACTCCAGCATCATCCGCGAGTCGGAAGATTTTGGAGCTGCGCTGCTCGATCCTGACTGCAATCAATTGTGCGAGTCGGTGTTCAGTACACCTTTACAGTTGGGGCCGATTCCGGGTTATGTGCGCGGCATCAAGCGTGTGTTCGCTGAACGTGGTGAGGAGTTCCAGCCCGGCGATGTGATCATGCACAACTCACCCTACTATGGCGCCTCGCATGGGCCGGACGTGGCTTTCTGTGTGCCTGTGTTCGACGGCAGCAAGCTTATCGGTTTTTCGGTCACTACGGCACATCATCTTGACATTGGAGCGCTAGTTCCGGGGAGTTGTGGCATTGTCGATGCGGTGGACGCTTACGCAGAGGGTTTGCAGTTCAAGGCAATCAAAGTGTACGACCGCGGAATAAAGAACCAGCAAATGTGGCAGTTTATTGCGGACAACATACGAGCGTCGGAGATGGTCCTCGGCGATATGGAAGCGCAGATATCGGCTTCACGAACCGGCGCGGAACGTTATCTCGAACTGGTTCGCGAACAAGGGCTGGAGACGATCCTCGCGGCCAGCGAATACCTGATGGATTACTCGGAGAAAATGCTGCGGAGCGAAATCGAACGGCTGCCCGATGGGAGTTACAGCGCCGAGGGGTTCGTCGACGGATTTGAAAATGATCCCGATCCGACCAAGCGAGATCTCAAGATTGTCGTGAGCGCCAAGGTGCAGGGTGGCGATATCTACGTAGATTTCACCGGATCGTCGCCTCAGATTCCGGACCGGCCGGTGAACATGCCTTTCGAGGGAACCGTCGCCATCGCGGTGTATCTGGTACTGAGATCCATCCTGCTCGATACGGAAACCCATGAATATATTCCCCAGAACTCCGGCTTGACACGACCGATTCACATACACGCGCCGCTCGGGTCCATTTGTAATCCAACATTTCCCGCGCCGACGATTGCGCGCTTCTGCCCCGGAAACATTGTGGCCAGCACTCTTATGCACGCCTTGTCGCAGGCGGCACCTCAGCAAATCAGTGCCGGAGTGGGAAACCTCAAAGTGGTCGCGTATTCTGGGCTGGTGCAAGGGAAGTATTGGGTCTACATAGACATCACGGAGGGGTCGTACGGTGGGAGATCCTGCAAAGATGGTCTGGACTGTGTTGACACTCTCTACGCGAACACGCGCAACAATCCTATTGAAGATATCGAGTCACACTATCCCTTGAGAGTGTTGCGCTACGAGATGCGGGAAGACAGTATGGGGCCTGGGACCTGGCGCGGCGGGGCGGGATCGATTCGCGAGGTCATGTTCCTTTCGTCGGGACATGCGTCGGTCGAAGGCGATGGCCACCGTCATGCGCCCTGGGGAGTATTCGGCGGCAGCCCGGGAAGTTGCGGAGATCTGATTCTCAATCCGCGGTCGGAAATCCGAAAGCTTCCTGCCATGATCAGCAATCTTAGTCTGCGCGCCGGGGATACCCTGAGAACGGTCAGCCCGTGCGGGGGCGGTTATGGTGACCCTGCCAAACGCGATCCAGCCGCAGTGCTAAACGATGTAATCGACGGTGTGGTGTCGCGCGCAACCGCGGTCAGGGACTACAAAGTAGTCATCACGGACCAGAATACGATCGACGAGGAGGCTACACATGACTTGCGCCACTGCGGCTGAGTTTCGAAGCGGCAAGCCCAAATTCGATGGTTTGACGACAATAGTTACGACGATTCTGCTGACTTTAGTTCTTGCAGGGAGTTGCGCCGCACTCACCGCGAAGTTTGACACTGTGTTCGGTCCCGTGCTGGCTACCCGCCATTTCTCGGAAGTAGCGATTTCGCCAGATGGTCAGCGCGTGGTATGGATTGAATCGAGGGTCAAGAACGACAGTGAATATGAGCACACTGTCTACGTAGCAGATGTGAAGCCCGGGACCCCGCCGAGCAAAGTCGGGCCCGGTGATCCGCGGGCCCAAAACGGAATGTCCACCGTTACGTGGTCGCCCGACAGCCAAAAGTTCGTGTATGTAGTGCAAGTTGGGTCATCCGAACGGAGCGAACTGCGGATCGCTTCCGCCGACGGCATGCAGTCGCGATCACTGGCGACTTTCAAAGCGATGGTTACAGCGCCGCGTTGGTCGGCGGATGGGCGGACCATAGCGTTGCTATCTTTAGAAACGGACGAGACTGTCAGCGAAAGTACCCGCGTGGCGAGTATCGGTAAGAATTACCGGCGGCAGCGTCTTGCGCTGGTGGATGCAAAATCTGGAAGTGTACGAGTGCTCACCGCTCCTGATTTGTTTGTGTACGAATACGACTGGTCTTCTGACAGCCGGCAGATGGCGATCACCGCCGCGTCCTGTTGCAGTGACGTCCGTGGAGACGGTGACGACAACTGGTGGACGGCCGAACTGTATCGGTTGGACGTAGACTCAGGCCGCGCGGTCTCAATCTTCAAGCCACGGTTACAGATCGCCTCGCCCCGGTGGTCTCCAGACGACAGTCATATAGCCTTCATCGGCGGTCTAATGAGCGACTTCATCGCCCCAGGCGGCGATGTTTTCGTGATCGCCGCCGGTGGCGGAGAACCACGTAATGTGACACCTACATTGAAGGCGTCGGTGACATGGCTGGCATGGACGGGCCGGGACGAGATATTGACGACAGAAATTGTTGACGGCCAGGGCGCGGTGGCGGTCATCCACGCGGCCGATGCAACGCAAGATACGCTATGGCAGGGTGCGGAGGGCCCCTATAGCGGCGGGTTGATGTTCGCACTCTCAATCGCCAGGGATGGGCGAACCTCTGCGGCAGTTCGAGAATCCTTTGATCGAGCCCCCGAGGTGTGGGCTGGGACGACTGGTCAATGGCGCCAGATTTCCACAGTCAATCAAGATGCTAAACCGGCCATCGGCAAGGCCGAATCTGTCCACTGGACAAGCGACGGACTGCAGATTCAGGGCTGGCTCCTGTACCCACAGCATTTTTCGCCTGACCATAAATATCCTCTGGTGGTTTCGGTGCATGGAGGCCCGGCTGCAGCGGCCCTTCTCCATTGGCCCGCAGCATTCGACAATGCAGGAGTCCTTTCCAGTCTGGGCTACTTTGTCCTGTATCCAAATCCACGTGGAAGTCTGGGCCAGGGCGAGTCATTCACTCAAGGCAATGTGAAAAACCTAGGATATGGCGATTTTCGCGACATCGAAACTGGGGTGAAGTATGTCGTCAACAACTTGCCAGTTGATCCGCGCCGGGTCGGCATTACCGGCTGGAGTTATGGCGGGTACATGGCAATGTGGGCTATCACTCAAACGGATATGTTTCGGGCCTCGGTTGCTGGACCGGGCATTTCCGATTGGCAGAGCTATTATGGTCAAACGGAGGTAGAAAAGTGGTTGATCCCGTACTTCGGCACTTCCGCTTACGATGATCCTGCGCTCTATGCCAAGAGTTCTCCTGTTCTGTTTGTCAAGAATGCCCGGGCGGCTACGCTTTTTTATGTGGGCAAGGAAGATACTATTTGCCCAGCCCCACAATCCTTTCAACTCTGGCGTGCGCTGAAACATCTCGGCGTTGAAACTGAGTTACTTCTTTACTCAAACGAAGGACACGGAATCAGTCAGCCGGCCGATCAGTACGACGTTACGAAGCAGACGGTGCGCTGGTTTGACGAGCACCTGAAATAGACTGTCGGGTTTGGGAGGCGAAACGTGCAGAAACGCGGCATTGTTCGCATGTTCTGCCTGGAAAGGCAGGCGTACCTGCCCGACGGTTAGAAAAGTCACCGTGTGGATCTCATCTGCATTTGATGTCCAGGTGACGCTGTCCCCTACGTGTATCCACAGCTCATTTGGAAGAAAAGCCAGAGCCTGATGAGCCATGGATTTACTCTGGGCTCCGAAACTAGCTTGCCATTGCGCGTGCGCGAACTGGGGAAGAACCATGAAAACAAGCACAAACATCCAACGGATGCTCGGAAGGCGGACTGAATTTGAATCGTTCATCGTTTCTCCTTAAGTAGTTATCTGGCGAGTAGCCCAACGAAAACTCGATGTCTCTAGTTGCCAGCCGTCCCAGCGACGGCGGACACTGTAGCCAAAGTATTATCGGCGGCGAAGGTCAGCCTCACCTTGATCTGCAGCGCTCCTTGCGATGTAAACCCTGCCCGGCATGGGTTAGGCGGGTGGAGGTCCGCCGCGAAATTTATCGGTCCGGGGCTAATCCCGGCTGGCAAACTTAACATCGACGTTGCACCGTTGCCAATATATTTTCCGTTTTGGCCCGTGCCCTTGACGGTCATCAAGTTGATGTGGACGTCCACGGTATTCGCAACAGTATCCACTTGGGCCACAACATGCACGTTGCCGGTGAAGTTTACTGTGTCTGGGGATACGCAGGTGGAGGGGCCGGGGGGGGAAATTACCAATACACTGCCACTCAATGGGCCGATGGCCTCCGAGGTGACGGTTGTGTCTTGCTGGGCAAATGCTGCCGTGCCCAGAGCGCAAATCAAACTCAAAACCATCGTTAGAATCTTGCTGAATTTTTTCACGGTCGTTCTCCTTCAAGCCGGTTGAATTTGTAAGTCGGGATGCCGGGAGTGACCGGACCGGTTTTTTGTACCAAGTGGAATGTTAGTGTAACGCCTCTTTTGACCTTTGTCCGTAGTCGTCGTCGGGGGTGTGGAGATGTGGAAAACGTTCTTTGTTTTCCACATCTCCATGCCCCACTTGCTGCGGCAGAATGGCCTCCGGCGCCGGTGGCCGGTAGCCCAGCGCCGAGTGCGGCCGCTCCGTGTTGTATTCCACGCGCCACATCTCCGTCAGAATCTGTGCCTCCTTCAGCGAGTAGAAGATCTCGCCATTCAAGTACTCATCTCTCAGCTTGCCGTTGAAACTCTCGCAGTACCCGTTTTCCCAGGGACTCCCGGGCTCGATGTACAAAGTCTTGGTCCCGACCTTCGCCAGCCATCCCCGCAACTCCTCGGCAATGAACTCCGGCCCATTGTCGGACCGTATGTGCTCCGGAATCCCTCGCTCCAACATCACATCCGCCAACGTTTCGATCACCTGCAAACTCCCCAGACGCCGCGCCACCCGCCGCGCCAAACACTCCCGCGTATACTCATCGATCACCACCAAAATGCGCAGCGCTCGTCCATCGTGCGTCCTCGCTTTCACAAAATCGTAGCTCCACACGTGGTTTGCGCGCTCCGCCCGCAGCCGCACACACGATCCATCTCCCAGCCACAACCGCCCTCGCGCCCGCTGTTTCCGCGGTATTTTCAGCCCTTCGCGTCGCCAGATCCGCTGCACTCGATCCTTGCCCACTGCCCACCCCGCGCTCTGCAACAGCGCCGTGATGCGCCGGTATCCGTACCGCCCATACTTCACGCCCAGGGCCAGGATCGCCTGCGTCAGCTCGTCTTCGTCCGTGCACCGCAGCGGCTCATAGCGTTGTGTTCGCCGCCATTGCCGCACCACTCGGCACGCCCGCCGCTCACTCACTTCGTACTCCTCGCGGACATGCTCCACGGCGCACCGACGTCGCTCCGGGCTTAGAAGTTTCCCTCCGCAATATCCTTCAGGATCTGCTTGTCCAACGACAGCTCCGCCACCAATCGCTTCAACTTGCCGTTCTCTTTTTCCAGTTCCTTCAGTCGCTTCGCCTGGTCCATCTTCAGACCGCCATACTCTTTGCGCCACCGATAGAACGTCTGCACGGTGATTGCAGCTTCTTTGCAGGCTTGTGGAGTGGTTTTTCCGTTCGCGATGCCGACTTCTATCTGCCGCAGCATCGTCACGATTTGCTCTGGCTTATACCTCTGCATGGGCAGGACCCGCTTTTCCTCCAAGTGGATTCTCTCTCATTCCACCTGGTACAAATTTCCCCGGTCAGGTCAAAGGGCTCAGGCGGTGACGGGGAAAGACATCAGCCTGCGCTGAGGCGAAGCAAATCAATGCAACATTGTCTCTAAGACAATTTTGTATTGTCACTTTTAAGGTGTTTCTGATGCGCCTGCCGAACGAACGGAAGCGAAACGAACCAGAAGCAAAGGACGGCAAAGAGAAGTCCAGCTTGATAGTTATGTCGGCTGATCTCAGCCGCCGCTTCCGCAGGATCGATGGTATGAAGTTCGCGCCCCGGGAAAGGCGCGATCTGACTGAACCAAGCATACCAAGTAAATAATGGGAGCCACGCTACTGTGGCCACCCAAAATAGTGGCGGCTGGGCTTCGCCTGAAGGCGAGTACCAAGAGCAGCAAAAGGAGTAGGGATACGGCCCCTCCCTCGATCAGAACGAAATCCTTTCCTCGCAGTGTCGAGTTAGGATAGAGCCTCTCGCCTATATTAGCCAGGAACAACAGCAGTACCAGACCTTAGATGACTCGATAAAGCAAGAATGTGATCCTTCTCATATGCCTCCTTACTGTGGCGATTGCTTGTTGATCTTCTCGACAGCTTGCCGGTTCTCCGGAATGGTCATGTCGAACGAACGGGGCTTGCTAGGCATATCTTGCCCTTCGTTCATCAGATCATGATTCCAGAACATCATATATGATATTGTTCCCATTCTGGAATATAAACCCATTCCGTGCCCTATTTTGTGAGAAGCGACTTCGCTCATCCTGAACACCATCTTGCTGTCGCTCGGATTCCCCGCTTGCAAATGGCCCATCAACACGGCTGAACGCATGTGGTTTATCGTAAATCCAAAGTAATCCGAAGGCGGCGCAATACCCGCATAGCTGTTATTCGCGAAGTTCAAGAAAGACAAACCAGTAGGTTGTTTGCTAAGCATCGGCCTAATCTGAGTTCTATTTAGCGTACTACCATCTTTGATCAGAACGTTCTTGATGCCTGACGCGTGAAGCTTGTCCCTGATTGCATCGAAGATTTCCTCTTTGTGCTCGGCAAAGAACTTCTTCTGTTCGCTGGTCAGATTTTCATCCAAAAAATAATAGATCGTCTCTGTCATTCCGCTGGGATCGATAAACTTTAGGGGATTGTTCAGCGCGTATGCGTATTTGTTCCAATGCTGAGGATTTTCAATCCACCCCTGAAACTGGTCCCTTTTCATATTGAAGGGGATGAGCGGATCGGCTGTATGAAGCGCCCGAAGGCCGATGCATAATATCTGGCCCCAAACTCGTCCAACCCGCTCTCCGTATCTCTTTCCTTCCCATTGAACTTGTAGTGGTTCGGATCGCTGTTGGTGATGACACCTTCGCCGCCATAAGGATAGTAATCCGATTCTTCCTGAATCACGCCAGCACTGCTCGTGATGACACTAGCCGATCCCAGATGATCCGAATAGTAGTAATGCACCACTCCGCCGGACACATCCCGCCGCGCCACACGCTTCCCATTGAAAAAGATGTACTCTCCGGTGTTACCGCCGCTCAGGCTGCTCTCCAGCAGCGGATCGCTCCCCATGCCAGCCCAATATAGTATCCCGTTCGTCGCGTTGCTCGACTTCTTCACCCGCCGACCGTCGCCGTCGTAGACGTATGTCCGGGTCACGCCCGCATTCGTCGTGGTCTTCATGCGGTTCTCGGCGTCGAAGGCGTACGAGTAGGGATTGTTTCCCGTCATATTCCCAGCGGCATCGTAGACATACCCCGTCAAACGATTGTTGACGTCCGCTGGGGCGGCAAACGGTTCCGGGTTTAGCTTACCGCTTACCGTGTCTTTGTTGGTGAGGTTAGCCCATGCGTCAATCGTAAACGCCTCGCCCCAGTTCGCACCCTGCGTGGCGGCTTGCTTGATCCGGTTCAGTGCATCGTATTGGAAGTTCTGCGTGCGGTTCGTGTCGCGGCAGTTCTTAATCGATTGCACGTTGCCGTTGTCGTTCGTGCCCGCTCCAAAAACGTAGACGCGGTGCATTAGGTTGCCCACCGTAGCGGGGCAGGTGAGGCTTTGGAGGGTCCCCGCCGCAGGGGTGTTGGTGCCATAGAACACCTGCAAAGGCTGTAGCCGGGAGTTGTAGGTCACGAACCCGTTGATAGAGCCGCCGAGAGTATATTGAGACAGCGTGCCACTCGGTACATAGCTCGCAGCCGTGGCGTAGCTGATGCTGTTGGCCAGATCAGTGGCGGAGACCATGCGCCCCGCCGCACTCGGCGTATACGTGATGATGCGCCCGCTGGGATATTTCAGCGTGGCCATCGATCCATCGAGGTTGTAGGTGTAGTTGAAGGCCTTGGTGACAGGGCTGGAGCCAAGGATAGTCCGATTATCGATGAGCGCGCGCCCCATCGAGTCATAGCTCCAACTTGTCCCGCCGGAGGCGTCACACATCGACGAGCGGCGGCCGATTAAGTTCGTCGAGCCTGTAATAGCCGGAGGGGTGGTTGTGCATCCGGTCAACGCGGTGCCGTCGTAGCCGAATAGAACGGTAGCGGTGGTGCTGTCGTTGTAGCTCTCTGTGGTGACCTGCCCCCTGGATCCGTTCAAGTGAGAATACGACGAATCGGTTCTGTTTCGTTCAAAAAAATACCCGTAGCCGGAGTTGTGGAAAAGTGGGGGACGCGTTCTTCAGCGTTTTCCAAGGCAGCTTCATCGCCGTCTTTTCCATAACTCTTGCCGCGCGCCTGCTCTGCATACTCTCTGGGCGTACGATACCCCAGACTGCTATGCGGACGTTCCTCGTTATATTCCTTCCTCCACGCTGCGATCTTCCGCCGCGCGTCGAACAGGTTCTGAAAC
>JAYTFO010000190.1:0-7742 GCA_043734305.1 Acidobacteriota bacterium
CCCGAGGCAAGAACGTCGATTGTAGGGCATCCTAGCGTGATCTTTTTTCCGCCCACTTCCACGGAGGGACTTTTTCAACAGCCACAGGCGATTACACTCGTTGACTGATTGGGGAGCGGGCTCGCGTTCTAGGGGAACGAGGAGAGTGGGGTACTTTCGAGGCGGATCTATTGCTACTCTCGCCCCCGCCTTGACAGTTCTCAACCACGCTCCCTAGAATCGAAAAAGAGGCTGTTGAATCCACATTCTAAGCCTCTGCATCTAAAGTATTTAGGTGGGGCCTTCGGCTCCAGATTCGAATCGTCATGCCACCAGTGCCATCCGGCGGTCGGGAACGGGAAATTCTGACTGCTATCGTCGAGACGTTTATCGCCACCGGCGAGCCGGTAGGGTCGCGCACGATTGCGCGCACCAGTCGTGAGGGTCTGAGCGCGGCGACGATCCGCAATGTGATGGCGGACCTGGCCGATGCTGGTTTTCTGGAGCAGCCGCATACTTCGGCGGGGCGCGTCCCGAGTGCCGAGGCTTACCGGTATTACGTGCAGCAACTCAGCGGCGAGACTCGGCTTTCGCACGAAAATGAAAGCATTATTCAGGACAGCCTGACCGGCGTCACCGATGTGCAGGAATTCATGGAGCGCACCTCGCATGTTCTCTCGCTGATTTCGCGCAGTGTCGGCGTGACGGTGGCATCGAGCGGGCCGCGCAATGCTCTCGAGCATGTTTATTTTTCGCGGCTGAGCGATCAGAAAGTGCTGGCCGTGGTGGTCACGCGTTCGGGAGTGGTGCGCGATCGTGTGTTGCGACTCGATCTACCGCAGTCGGAACTCGATCTTGCGGCGCGCTACATCAACGAAAATTTTCGCGGCTGGATGATGGAAGATATGCGCGCGGAAATTGCGCGGCGTCTGCAAAAAGAACGCAGCGAGTATGACCGGCTGATGAGTTCCATCGCGCAGTTGTACCAGCAGGGCGCCCTCACCACCAGCGACGCGCCCGAAGCCGTGTTCGTGGAAGGGGCAGCCAACCTCGTTACCGGCGAAGAGGATCGGGATCGCCTGCAGGACATGCTGCGCACATTGGAAGAGAAAGAAAAAGTCGTCAAGCTGCTGGGCGCGTATCTGGACACACGGCAGGAAGCGGTGCGCGTGGTGATCGGGCTCGATGAAACGATGCCGTCGATGAGTAACTTTGTATTGATTGGCGCGCCGGCACGGGTGGGTGGCGAGGTTATGGGATCGCTGGCCGTGATCGGACCGACGCGGCTCGACTATCAGCACACCATGTCGGCGGTGTCGTACATCGCGCGGCTGTTCGACAAACTTTTGAATGAATCGGAGTAATCGGGAAGCATGAGTAAGGGAAACGGAAAAACGGAGAGCACGCCTCTCGATCTGGATCACGAACTGCCGCCTGCAGCAGACGGAGATGAAACCGATCCGGTAGCGCCTTCGCAGGCGGCGCCGGTGGCAGTGTCTGAAATCGACAAGGTGCGGGCGGAACGCGACGCGCTGCTCGATCGACTGGCACGCCTGCAAGCGGAATTCGACAATGCGCGCAAGCGCGCGACCCGCGAGCAACAGGAATTCCGCGAATTTGCCGCCGCCGACGTCATCAAGAACATTCTGCCCGTCCTCGACAGTTTCGAGCGTGCATTGAAAGCGGCTGCGGGCGACGCCAACTCGAATTCCAACGACCTGCGCAGTGGTTTGGAACTCATCTACCGCCAGTTTCAGGACGTGCTTCAGAAACTCGGAGTGCAGCCCATTGAATCCGTGGGGAAGCCGTTTGATCCGAGGATGCATGAAGCCGTCGAAATGGTGGACACCAGCGAGGCGGAGGACCATGAGGTACTCGACGAATTTCAGCGCGGTTACAATTACAAAGGGCGGTTACTACGTCCCGCGATGGTGCGAGTAGCTAAGAACAGTGGTTAGTGGTTGGTGATTAGTGATTGGTGACTAGGCCCAATCTCAGAATGAACGAACAAGGTAAAACGCGGCATCCCTCAGGGGCTGAAGCCCGCGTCATTGGGGTCCGGGGTGGCACGGCTGAAGCCGTGCCCTTCCCAAAAAACATTTATGAGATAGTTTCTAAAGACCCCCATATTTGCAGAGAACTAATCACCGTTCACTAACCACTGACCACTGATTTGCGACTAAGGAGCACGTACTTTTCTGGCCAACAACGGCAAACGCGATTACTACGAGATTCTCGGCGTCACCCGTACGGCTACGGACGTCGAGATCAAGAGCTCCTACCGCAAGCTTGCGATGACGTACCATCCCGACCGCAACCCTAATAATCCCGAAGCGGAAGATAAGTTCAAGGAGCTGACCGAGGCCTACGCGATTCTGGCCGACGCGGAAAAGCGGTCTCTGTACGACCGCTTCGGGCACGCCGGCGTCGGTACCGCATCCGGCGGCGCTGCTGGTTTCGATCCCGCCATCTTTCAAGACTTCGGCGACATCTTCGGAGAATTCTTCGGCTTCGGCGATCTGTTTGGCGGCGGAGGCCGTGGACGCAGTCGTGCACAACGCGGCGCCGACTTGCGCGAGGACTTGCATCTCGAATTCGAGGAAGCATTTTTCGGCGTGGAGAAGCAGGTCAAAGTCCGGCGGCATGAAGCGTGCGATGGTTGTCGCGGATCGGGCGCTGCGCCCGGCAAAGCGCCAGTCCAGTGCCGCGCATGCAATGGCCGCGGGCAGGTCCGCTATCAGCAGGGATTCTTCAGCATCGCCCGTACTTGCCCAACGTGCCAGGGCGCGGGCAGCGTGATTACCGACCCTTGTCCAAAATGCAGGGGCGAAGGACGCCAGGTGCGCGAGCGCACGGTGGAAGCGAAAGTCCCCGCTGGAGTGGAAGATGGCACGCGCATTCGTTTTTCCGGACTCGGCGAAGCCGGCGTTTCCGGCGGACCGGCCGGCGACCTCTACGTTGTTCTTCACGTTAAAGAACATGCCTTCTTCGAGCGCGAGGGCAACGATCTCTATTGCGTGGTGCCGGTTTCATTTCCGCAGGCTGCGCTCGGCACTGAGATCGTGGTCGCGACCATGGAAGGCGATTTCAAGTTGAAAATTCCCGAAGGTACGCAATCGGGAACCTCGTTCCGTATTCGCAACCGTGGCGTGCCGGTCCTGAACGGACACGGCAAGGGCGACTTGTTCGTCGAAGTCCGTGTGCAAACCCCCGGCAAACTGACGAAACGCCAGCGCGACTTGCTGAACGAGTTAGGGCAACTGTGTCCGGTCGAGAACAAGGCGCAAAGCCGGTCGTTGCTGGGGAGAATGAAAGACATCTTCGCTTAGGGAAGCTCTTAGCTGTTAGCTTTTAGCTCTTTGCTTGAAGCCAAGTTCAGCATTCAATCTCGACTCGTGGCTCCTCCTGAGAACTAAGAGCTAAGAGCTAAGAGCTAAAAGCTGCTCTCATGACACGCCGCCGCTGGATTGCCGATGAAGTGGACGGAGACGCGGCCGCCCTGACCGGCGACCATGCGCTTCATCTGGCACGCGTCTTGCGGGCCGAGGTCGGTCAGCAATTCGACATTGCTACCGGCACATCGGTCCGGCGCGGGACTATCACTTCCATCTCTGACATGCGCGTCGACTTCGCGCTCGGCGATGAACTGTCGATTGCTCCGGCGCCGGATTTGACGCTCGCTCTCGCCATTTTTAAATTTGATCGCATGGAGTGGGCAATCGAGAAGTGCACGGAGCTGGGTGTGACGCGAATTCTGCCGATCGTTGCGCACCGTAGCGACTCGCACCTGGCTGCGGCTGCCGCGAAGCGACGAGAGCGCTGGCAGCGTATCGCGCTCCAGGCATCGGAACAATCCCGGCGAGCCGCGCCGCCAGAAATCGCCGTTCCAATCAAGCTGAAAGATCTTTGTAGCGCCGGCGCGCTGCCGGCCTTCGGACGGGAGCCCGTGCCCGCCGCAAACTCAGTCGGCAAGATCGTCCTCGCCGAATCCGAAAACGGCACGTGCCTCCGGGACGTTCTGAATTCCAACTCGTCGAACGTGACTCTCGCCATCGGTCCTGAAGGTGGATGGACCACCGACGAACTTGCATGGTTTCGCGATGCGGGATGGGAAGCTGCCTCGCTTGGCGATAACATCCTGCGCGCAGAAACTGCCGCTATCGTCGCCACCGCGCTCGCGCTCGATTTGTTGCGGTGATCTTGCTCACACGCTTTCCACAACCACCTCTGATATGCTCCGGCAAGTGAATCCATCCGTTGTGTCAGCCGCGAAGGTTCAACCCGACGAACGCCAGCGGGAAGCCATCGAGCATGTGGCTGGCCCAATGCTGGTTCTCGCCGGCGCCGGCACGGGGAAGACGACCGTCCTGACGCAACGGATCGCCCATCTGATCCGCGAAGGCCACGCGCGGCCTGACGAAATTCTTGCGCTCACCTACACCGATAACGCCGCGGACGAGATGAAGAAGCGCGTGCAGGCGGAGCTTGCGGGCACGGACAGTGATAGCGCTGGCCTTCAAGTTCTGACTTTTCACGCCTGGTGCAACGACCTGTTGCATCGTCGCGGCGCCCAGTTCGGCGTGCTCGATGACAAAGATCTGTGGGTTTATCTGCGACGGAACATTCGCGAGTTGCGGTTGAAATATTTTGTCCGCGCCGCGAACCCCACGCAATTTCTCGACGCGCTGCTCGACTTCATGCGCCGCTGTCAGGATGAACTGGTCGGGCCCGAACAGTATGCCGAATATGTCGCGCGCCTGGAACGAGGCGAGGTCGCCGTGCAACGCGTCGCCAAGTCCAGGAAGCAGGACGAACTCGATTCTGCCGAGGTGCTCGAACGCTGCCGCGAAATCGCCCGCGTATTCGCCACCGTGGAACGAATGCTCTCGGAAAAGAACCTGGGCACCTTCGGTCACATGATCACCCGGGCGTATCAGCTTCTGAAGAACGATCGGGCGCTGCTGGAAGAAGAACGTGGCCGCACGCGCTTTCTGCTGGTGGATGAATTTCAGGACGCCAACTTCGCGCAAGTCGAGAGCCTCGCGCTGCTCGCCGGATCAGCCGCAAACGTATTCGCGGTTGGCGACCCCGACCAGGCCATCTACCGTTTTCGCGGCGCGTCCAGCGCGGCTTTCACATTATTTGCCAGGCATTTCCCATCTCCTCGAATGGTCGTTCTCGAAAAGAACCGCCGCTCGCTCTCACCTATCCTGCGTTGCGCTTTCGGCATTGTGGACGACAACCCGTCGGCGTTTTCACAGACGGGAAGCGGGATCTCGTATCAGCGGGCGCCGCTCGCATCGGAGCGAGAAGGGCAGGCGATTGCGCAAGGCGAACCAATCGTCGCGCCGTTGGTTGAAATCGTTACATGGGGCGGCAAAGAAGTTGAGGCTGCGGATCTAGCTCGACAGATCCAGAAGAAACGCAAAGACAAGAATAGTCCCTGTAAGTGGAGCGACTTTGCCGTTCTCTATCGCCAGCACAGTCATCGTGAAGAACTGGTCAGGGAGTTCACCGAACGAGGCATCCCATTTTTGATTGAGGCGCTGGATGTGCTGCACACGCCCGAAGTCCGCGACGTGATTGCGAGCCTGACCGCGGCCGTCAGCCCGGGAGATGCCGCCAGCCTGTTCCGCGTGGCCGCACTGCCGCAGTTCGCGATCGATCCCAACGAATTGCGCGCAGCCATGAAGGCGGTCCGGCGCGATGAACTCGATTTCCGCAAGGTGCTGGGAAATCTGACTCACGGGCGCGCCGTTCTGGAGACCGTCGACAAAGTGCATCAGCACGTAAAGAAGGATAGGGTTCGCGCGCTCGATGCCACGAGGATGGTGCTGCGCCATTTCGCGCTCACGGACTCCACTCCCGCATCCGCTTTTCTCAGGTTTGTCGAAGTGTGGCAGAAGAAGCCGATCGTCGAGACTGGTACAGCGGCGGAATTTCTTGACTACCTGGATTACTTTGCGCAAGCTCACGGCGCCATCGCGCTGCCTCCGACTACTGCCGATGCCGTCCGCCTGCTGACCGTGCACACTGCCAAGGGTCTTGAGTTCCGCCACGTCGCGATCATTCGCGGCTCGTCGCCGTCGTTTCCGTGTCCCTGGCGAGAGCCTTTGGTGGACCTTCCGCCCGCGCTGCGCACTTCGGGCTCCGATGCTGACGACAAGACTGTGAACGAAGAAGAAGAGCGGCGGTTGTTTTACGTCGCGATGACACGCGCCAAGGATACGTTGACGATCTATGCCAATCAAGGCCGCGCGATCAAGGATCCGATGCCGACCAAGTTCCTGCGCGATTTCATGCCTAATCCGGCTTACAAGAAATTCTGGCACTCGCGAACGGCTGCGGCAGTGCAGGACGACCTCTTCGCGGAAGAGGAAAAAATCGCGCTCGAACACTCTAACGTGGCCGCGTGGCTGTTGATGAGCCCGTCGGCAAACTTCGTCACCGGGTTGAGCGCCTCGGCCATTGAAATTTACGAAGGATGTCCGTTGCGCTTCAAGTTGGAGCGCGATTGGAGCCTGCCCCGCGACGTGCCTGCCTCGTTGCACAACGGGAAGGTCATGCACGACGTTCTGCGTACCTTCTACGATGCCCGCCGCCTCGGTCGTGAGATCGCTGACGCTGAACTGATCGAGCAATTGCGGCAAGGACTCGCTGACGCAGGCATCCCCGACCGTTACCAGTACGAGTTGTATCTACGGCAAGGGACCGAACAGCTGAAGCAATTTCTGGAGCTGTCGCGGACGACACCGCAACCCGAGGTGCTGGAGACGGAACAGAATTTCGACTTCCAGGTAGGCGCCACAAAATTAAGAGGACGGGTGGATCGGATCGACCGGGCCGGCCCCGAGGGCGTCGCGATCGTGGACTACAAGACGGGGAAGCCGAAGTCGCAGGAAGATGCCGACGACAGCCTGCAGCTCTCGCTGTACGCGCTCGCGGCAAGAGAAGTGTGGGGACATCGGGTCGCGCAACTGATTTTTTACAACCTGGAAAACAACACGGCGGTGACCACTACGCGGAACGATGCACAACTGGAAGAGGCGAAACTGCGTGTTCAGAAGGCATCCGCGAATATTGCAGAAGGGAAGTTTGCCGCCAAACCGACCTACCAGTGCGTCTTTTGCCCGTATCGCAATTTGTGTCCGGAGACCGAGAAGGTGATTCTGGTCTCGCCGAAGAAATCCACTCGCGCCAACTGAAACGATCCCTTAAATTGTTTCCTAAAAAACTTAGGGGACGCTCATCGCGTCCCCGTCGTTGCCTTGTTGCAGTTGGTTAATGCTTTTTGCTGCTTTTTTTCTTTGCTTTCTTTTTGGTTGCCATGGTTCTATTCTCCCTTTCCATTGTTCATGGAATCTTGCAACGATCTTCTGTCGCAACTGTTTGATTGTATAGAGTCAGCACACAGTGAAGTCAAGAGAAAAATGAGTGTGATCGCGTCGCGTAACGATGTACCAAAGTCACTTCACTCAATCGCGCGATGAAAAATTCGACAATCGATCACCACGCATCCACGGACGCGCTCGTCACTGCGAAGTTTGTTCGCACTTCGATCCGTGAGTCGACGAATTTTGTAACGTTGATCGCAGTCTGCTTCGCGTGAGCGCTCGCACCCTTGCCGCCGATCTATAATGAGAACGATTGCACGCGAGCAATACCGCGAAGGAGCGCATGTATGGCTGGTTCCACTGATGTCGTCATCATTTCCGGATGCCGCACGCCGATTGGAAAATTTCAAGGCAGCTTGAGTGATTTAA
>JAYTFO010000191.1:0-3387 GCA_043734305.1 Acidobacteriota bacterium
GTGATTCGCGACAAGCGCGAGCAAAACCTCACGCTCACCCTTCCCGACAAAAAAGACTCCGGCGGTCTGCTGGAAGAAAGCTTCGACATGCCTTTCCTCACCGCGGAAACTCAGATGGAACTAACCCGCGCGGGGGCGGAAATCGCGCGCATGGCTCCGGCGCTCGAAAAACTACAAAGCAACCCTCATTGCTTCGACAAGCTCCAACAAAAATTGCAGGACTCCCAGAAAAAACTCCAGGAGCGCAGCGAAAAGATCCGCCACGAATTTTCCGGCGAGTGGATCGAAATTTAACCCGTTCACCCAGCGCGCTCAAAACGCTGGGTGATGAAAGAGACGCGGGTTACGCCGCTTCGCGGCTCCGCATTCACAGGTGACTAAAGTCACCGCCGAGGGTACAAGTCCTTTCTCGCCCAATCATTCCGAATCCCCCCTAGGGTGCTGTGCCACTGGTTACCTGCCCTCGCCGCGGAATTCCCGATAAGCTTGTCGTCGGAATGGCTCTGCGCGCCCTACTGTTTTCAAAAAATCCCGAAACCGCCGATTCGCTGACTCCGGTCCTGAAGGAAGCCGGCATCCGCACGGAACTCTGCAAAGACATTTTCTCGGCCATGGAAAAAGGCACCAAGCAGCCATTTTCCTGCGTTATTGTGGACTGGTCTGAACAACCGGAAGCGGGCTTTCTACTCAAACGCGCCCGCGAATCCGGAGTTAACCGCTCTGCCGTCGTGGTCGCCATCGTGGATGGAGATCCCAGTCCCGACGAAGAGCGCGAACATCGCCTGGAGTTTCTGATCTATCGTCCGATTGTCGCCGACGAAGCCCGCGCCGTTCTCGCAAAAGCTTGCCAGCGGATGCAGTTGCACTCCGCGGCCTATATCGGCGATGAACGCGCTGCTCTCGACCAGCCTGAGATTCAAGAACCGTCGGAACCACAGCCCGAAGATCCCAACCTCGTCCCCATCGCCAGCGAATTGCCCGAGTCTCTTTCGCAGTCTGAGTACGACGATCAGGGCGAGCAAACGATCTTTGTCGAACCGTCGCAGGCCAGGTCCTGGTCAATGCGCACTGGGTTCGGAACCGCTCTTGCCGCAGCACTCCTGTTGGCCGCCGCATTCTTTTTCTGGCGTTCGCACGACGCCTTCCAGTATCTGGCAACCACTCCAGAGGGAACCTTCCACGTCTTACGGGAGTGCGTGGCCGAAATATTTTATGCAAACAGGTCAGGGGCGCAGCCGGTCGGCACCGTCATGACCGACGCGCAGCAGGACGCGTACTTCGCCAGACCTCCTGCGAATCCAAAGTCGCCGTCGGCCCCTCTGGGAGTTGTCGCTGCGGACATCAATCTGCCTGATGTGCCTCTGCGGTTGCGGCCCGCATTTGATTTCCCACTGCCTTCCCCCGCTCTACACGTAGATCCCGTTCCCGCACGCCCCATTCGCGCCGCGGTTCCGGACAGCATCAAGTCCTCAGCCCCGGTTGCGCGCCCCGTGGCGATGGCCGTCAACCCGCAGATGTTGCCGGTGTCCGCGCCCCCGCCGACGTCTTCGCCCGCCTGGCAACAAGCCGGCGAACCTGTTCACTTGAGTGAAGAGTCCGCTCGCGCCCTGTTGATACAGCCGGTGAACCCCGCGTATCCGCCGGAGGCTATGGCGCAGAAGCTCCAGGGACCGGTGATATTGCAGGTCATGATTGGACGCGACGGCACAGTGCAGGAATTAAAACTGGTTCGCGGATATTTTGTATTCGCCAAAGCCGCCATCGCAGCCGTCAAGCAATGGCGATTCCGTCCTTATATCGTCAACGGCCGAGCCCTGGGCACGCAGACCGTCATCACCATCAACTTCACCTATCCGCCCAGCTAGAAGATTTCCCAACTACTTGTGATCGGCGTGATCGTGGCCTTCATGGCCTTCGTCGCTCTCCGCCGGGGGAGCCACTCCACTGGACTTCTTCCAGTAGTCCTGAACCGCGGGCGGCAATTTCTCCACCCGCGTAAGGAACGCCGTCACTTTCCACATGTCAGATTCGGACAGGGTTTTGTCCCATGCGGCCATGCCGGTGTAGCGGACGCCGGTGCGAATCGCATAGTAGACGTGCCACTCTGGATCGTCCAGCGGATAGAGGATCAGGCTCGGAGCCGGAGGATAGAACGACTTGCCGAGTACGGAGGTCTGCCGATCGATGCCACCGTGGCAGAGCGCGCAATTCATAGTGTAGATCTTCAGGCCGTCGATCAGGTTCTCGTCCGTCGGAGGGATGGGACTATTCACACGCGGAGCGTGGCGGTCCATGGAAGCGTCCATCGCGATCATGGCGATGTGCCGCTCCCATTGCGGAGGCTCAGTGTTGCAATGGGTCGGCATGAAGCCTAGCAGCGCCAGTCCGATGCCGCCAACGGCCAGCACCAGAACTGTGACAAGAACGCCGAAAACAATCTTTCTCATGGAAAGTTCCCTCGAAGAAAACCAAGTATATAGAACGTTTGATGCTGCCACAGGCGTGGCTTACAAAGCAATCGGAGGCGCGTTTAGTCAATTTGGCGAAACGCCAACCACCCAGGACGCGAAGGGGTACGAAGGAAACTCATGAACGCAAAAACCTTCGTGATACTTCGTGACCTTCGTGGTTCAGGCTCTTTCTTGCCCCGGCATGAAACTACCGGGCTTTCAGTAGGCGTGCAGACGGCGCGCTTCGCGAACCACATCGCTCACTTTGGGCAGAAAAAATTCTTCCTGCGGCGGCGAAAAGGGGACGGGCGTATCGAGCGAAGTCAGGCGCACGATGGGGCCGTCGAGATCGTCAAACGCTTCTTCGTTGATGATCGCGGAAATTTCTCCGGCCAGCCCGCCGGTGCGAGCGTGCTCGTGCAGGACGATCGCTTTGCTGGTCTTCTTTACAGTCGCGGCGATCGCGTCGCGATCGAGTGGCGAGACCGTACGCAGATCGACAATTTCAATCTCGATGCCTTCTTTACTTAGGATTTCCGCGGCCTCGAGCGCGACGTACACCATGGCGGCGTAAGTGATCACGCTCAGGTGACGTCCTTCGCGGGCAATGCGCGCCTTTCCAATCGGGACAATGTAATCGTCGGAGGGAATTTCTTCCTTGATCCGCCGATAAAGATATTTGTGCTCGAAAAAAATCACGGGATTGCTGTCGCGAATCGCCGCTTTCATCAATCCCTTGGCGTCGTAGGCCGTCGCCGGGCAGACAACTTTCAGTCCGGGCGCGTGCACAAACCACATCTCCGGATTCTGCGAGTGAAACGGCCCGCCATGAACATTGCCGCCACTCGGCCCGCGAATCACCAGCGGCGCCGGCGCTCCCCAGCGATAGTGCGCCTTGGCCACCATGTTGACGATCTGATTGAAGGCGCATCCGATG
>JAYTFO010000192.1:0-4718 GCA_043734305.1 Acidobacteriota bacterium
TTTTGCGGTGTTTCCTTGACAGTACCCCCCTTCCGCCGCACAATGCCTGCATAATTTTGCGGTCCCCGGAATTCTTCCACCGTTTCGGGGGAATCCGCAAGACGAGGGGGGCACGTGGAACGTCTGAAAGGCACGGTCAAGTGGTTCAACAACGCGAAGGGGTACGGGTTCATCGGTCGCGATGATGGGCAGCCAGACGTATTTGTGCACTACAGCGCGATCACCATTGAGGGCTACAAGAGTCTGCAAGAGAATGACAAGGTCGAGTTTGAAATTACGCAGGGGCAAAAGGGCGCTCAGGCGGCGAACGTAACTAAGGCCTCCTAGTCCGGGAGGCGGTTTTCCTCAGGACCAGATTATTCGTTCTCTCTGGCCGCGGCGGTGGTGTGCCTCGGCTTGGGTTTCTTTGCGCGCTTTGCGGGATTCTTGGCGTACTTTGTGGTTAAGAGCTTTGTTCAACGTTTGACGAGATCAAAAGCCGTTAACCGCAAAGTACGCTAAGAAAGGCCGCGAAGGACGCAAAGACTTCTGAGATTGGTCAGTACACCCGACTGCTGAACCCACTCCCTCCCCGCAACAGCGATACAATTTCCTCTCTCATGGATAACAAGGCTATCGCCAGCGTTCTTTACGAAACTGCCGACTTGCTTGAGATCGACGGTCAGGATTCGTTCCGCATCAGGTCGTATCGCAACGCAGCGGCGGCGATTGAAGCCTTGCCGCAGCAGGTCACAGAACTGATTCAGGAACCGAAGAACATTCTCGCCGTCCCTGGCATTGGCAAAGGCATGCTGCTCAACCTTCAACAACTGCTTGGGGAAGGACGACTGGCAGTCCACGCCGAACTGTTGGAGAAGTACCACCCTTCGATGCTGGAGTTATTCAAGATTCAGGGGCTGGGTCCGAAAACGATTGCGTTGATCTGGAGCGCGTACCAGGTGAGCGATCTCGATGGCGTGGAGAAACTGGCCAGCGAGGGCAAGATTCGCACGCTGCCGCGCATGGGAGAAAAGCACGAACAGAAACTGTTGAAGGCGATTCAAGATTATCGCCGAATCGGCGGACGATTCCTGCTGGAAACGGGAGAGCAACTGGCGGAGAAACTGGTCGAGCACTTGCTCAGCGTTGCCGGGGTGGAGCAGGTTACACCGGCGGGATCGCTTCGTCGCGGACGCGATACGGTGGGCGATCTGGATATCCTGGTCACCGGCGCGGCCTGCGCGGAGGACGAGACGCGTCAGAAAATCGTCGAGCACTTGTTGAAGTTTCCTGGCCTGATGGAAATCATCGCGCAGGGAGAAAATAAGATCAGTTTCCGTCAGCGCAATGGCATGCAGGTGGATGTTCGGCTTCTGCCGCCGGAGTCGTTTGGTGCGGCGATGCAGTACTTCACTGGGTCCAAGGCGCACAACGTTGCCCTGCGGCAACGCGCATTGAAGATGGGATTCACCCTCAGTGAATACAGTCTGGCGGATCTGGAAACCGAGAAGCCGGTCGCAGGAAAGACCGAAGAAGAAATCTACGCCAAGCTTAAGCTGGATTTCATTCCTCCGGAGCTGCGCGAGAACCTGGGAGAAATTGAAGCGGCCGCGAGCCATTCCCTGCCCAAGCTGCTGGAACTGTCGGACATACAGGGCGACGTCCACATGCACACCGTCGAGACCGATGGCCGCAACACCATCGAAGAAATGGCCGAGGCGGTGCGGGCACGCGGATATCAATACATGGCCATCACCGACCATTCGAAGAACCTGGCGTTTGCCAACGGTCTGACGGATGAGCGGGCGCTGGTTCACATCGAGCGCATTCGGGCGGTCGAGAAGAAGATGAAGGGCCTCCGCATCTTTGCGGGCATTGAAGTGGATATTCTCGGCGACGGATCGCTTGACCTGTCCGACGCGGTGCTCGAACAAATGGATATCGTGATCGCCAGCGTGCATTCTCATTTCAACCAGGATCGCAACACCATGACCGGACGTCTGCTGAAGGCAATTGCGAATCCGAATGTGTCCGTGATTGGACATCCCACTGGCCGCCAGTTGCTGCGCCGCGACGCGTATCCGTTCGACCTGGATGCAGTCCTGAAGGCGGCATTGAAGCATAAAGTCGCCATGGAGTTGAATTCCTTTCCCGACCGGCTGGACCTGAGCGACGTCCACCTGCGGGCAGCGAAGCATGTAGGGGTCAAGATCGTGATCAATACGGATTCCCACCACACCTCACACCTCGAAAAGATGCGTTATGGGGTGACCCAGGCCCGGCGCGCCTGGCTTACCAAGGACGATGTGCTAAATGCCCTTCCGACACCGAAGTTTGCCCAGGCAATGAAGCACGGCTGGTAAACTGATGGGGTCAAAGCTGGGCAAGAGATTTACCACCGATCTACTCAAGGGAGCTGCAACTTGTTTCACATGGGCGGCGGAGCGGGAAATATTGAAAGCCACCGCCAGGATCAGCTCCTGTTTTCAATACGTTGCAGACTTTAATGGGATGGGCTACGGTATTGGAATTGCACTCCCCCCATGTGAGAAGAATTTATAATGCTCTGTACAAGATGGACCCCTATCCGCGACGGTGTTAGCCGCAAGCGCGGCGAACGCGGACGGATGAGGGTGAGATTGATGAAGATCTGACTAGCCCCCCAGCAGATTTCGAACTATCAGCACAAATTTTTTGGGTACATATCCGGGAGGATTACTGAATTGACCGCTTCAACCAGTCACCTTATCGCCCCACATGGGGGAGAATTAGTTCAGCTGCAAGTGCCGGCCGAGCGCGCCGCGGAATTGAAAGCGCAATCCAAAGACTGGCCCTCGTGGGACCTGACTGGCCGTCAGCTCTGCGATCTGGAACTGCTGATGAGCGGCGGATTTTCTCCGCTGCGTGGGTTCCTGAATCGCGCCGATTACGAAGGCGTTTGCCAAAACATGCGGCTGGCCAACGGAACATTGTGGCCAATGCCGATCACGCTCGACGTAACAGAAGACTTTGCCAAGAAACTCACCGCGGGAAGCAGCAAAATTGCGCTGCGCGATCCTGAAGGTGTGATGATCGCGATGATGCACGTGGAAGACGTATGGCAACCGGACCGCACCGCGGAAGCCAAAGCTGTATTTGGTTCCACTAGCGACGCGCATCCGGGAGCCGATTACGCGATCAACAAGTCAAATCCCTGGTACGTGGGCGGCAAAGTCGAAGGACTGCAGGAGCCGTCGCATTACGATTTTCGCGAACTGCGCTTGACTCCTGCCGTACTGCGGGCGGAATTTCAGCGCCTGGGTTGGACCAAGATCGTCGCATTCCAGACGCGCAACCCCATGCATCGAGCGCACGTCGAACTGACGCTGCGCGCGGCCAAGCAAGTGGAAGCGAATCTATTGATCCATCCTTCGGTCGGAATGACCAAGGCTGGCGATGTGGATTATTTTGTCCGCACCCGTTGTTACCAACTGCTGTTACCCAAATACCCGCACGGCACAGCCAAGCTTTCCATGCTGCCGCTGGCCATGCGTATGGGCGGGCCGCGCGAAGCGGTCTGGCACGGGCTGATTCGCAAGAACCACGGCTGCACGCATTTCATCGTCGGCCGCGATCATGCTGGACCGGGCAAAGACACGGACGGCAAGAACTTCTACGGTCCGTACGATGCGCAGGAGCTGTTCAAGAAACACGAAGCCGAAATGGGCGTCGTGATGGTTCCTTTCCAGATGATGGTCTATCTGGAAAGCGAAGACCGCTACGTTCCCGCGGATGAAGTTCCGCAGGGCGCGAAAGTGCTCGACGTTTCCGGAACGGAATTGCGCAATCGGCTGAATGAAGGGCGCGACATTCCGGCTTGGTTTACCTATCCGGAAGTCGTGCAGGAACTGCGGCGAAGTTATCCGCCACGCCACAAACAGGGCGTGACGATTTTCTTCACTGGGCTTTCTGGTTCCGGAAAATCGACCATCGCGAACGCGCTGATCACGAAATTCCTGGAGACAGGTGGACGTCCGGTCACGCTGCTGGACGGCGATCTGGTCCGTAAGAATCTTTCTTCGGAACTTGGATTCTCGAAGGAGCATCGCGACATCAACATTCGCCGCATTGGCTATGTTGCGTCCGAGATCACGAAGAATGGTGGCATTGCCGTATGCGCTCCGATCGCTCCGTATGAGGCGACTCGGAAGGCGGTCCGGCAGATGATCGAGCCGTTCGGCGGATTCATCCTGGTACATGTGGCAACTTCGATCGACATTTGCGAACAGCGCGACCGTAAGGGCTTGTACGCCAAGGCACGCGCTGGGATCGTCAAGGAGTTCACAGGTATTTCGGATCCGTACGAAACACCCACGAACGCAGAAGTTGTGATCGATACCGGAAAGTTGAGTCCCGAAGAAGCCGCGCAGACCATCATTCTGCATCTGGAACGCGAAGGATTTATCGGGGTCAACGGAAACGGGTAAACGTAAGCTCTCAGTTCTCGGATCTCAGGTCGCGGCAACAACAAAATCGCGACCTGAGAGCTACCGAACGCATCGTTACTGAGAACTGAGAACTGAGAACTAGTAACTGAGAACTGAGAACTGTCCTATGGAACTCGTGCTGGCAAAGATACTGATCGGGTTCGCGGTTGGAACGCTGATCGGGTTAACGGGCTTGGGCGGCGGCGTGTTGCTGCTGCCCACGCTCATCTTTGGATTGCACGTTCCTGCCATTATCGCGGTGGGATCGGATGC
>JAYTFO010000193.1:0-2934 GCA_043734305.1 Acidobacteriota bacterium
TTCGGATAGAAATCCATGCTTGCCATGGTCTACCCTCGCCGCCCGCAAAGCGGACACTTCATGTGCTATCTCAACCGGACATATCATGTGCTACCAACAGCCATTTTAGACTGCCTTGCTCCAACCCGGCCAGCCGCGTATGATGCAGCGTTTATGAGTTCACACGTTCCCAAGCGTCCAGTGGAAATTCGCGAGAAGGCGCAACTGATGTCGGCGTCCGAAATTGAGCGGACGCTGATCCGGCTGGCGCATGAAATCCTGGAGAAAAACAACGGGATCGACGACCTGGCGTTTGTCGGCATTAAGCGCCGGGGTGTGCCGCTGGCGGAGCGGCTGGCGAAGATCATCCAGCGCATTGAAAAGAAGCCGGTGCCGGTGGGCACGCTGGATATTACGTTGTACCGCGATGACCTCTCCACGCTGGGGCCGAAACCGGTGGTGCACAAGACCGAGCTGGAAATTCCTATCGCTGGCAAGTCGGTGGTGCTGGTGGATGACGTCCTGTATACCGGGCGTACCACGCGCGGCGCGCTGGATGCGCTGTTCCGCAGCGGGAGGCCCAAGCGTGTACAACTGTGCGTGCTGATCGATCGCGGCCATCGCGAGTTGCCCATTGAAGCGGCGTTTGTCGGGCGGATGGTGCAGACTACCGACAATCAGATCATCGAGGTCAAGCTGCGCGAAGTGGACGACGCGGAGAAAGTGCTGCTCATGGAAAAGCAGTAGGCTTTTTCAGTATCCGTTGGGCGCCCTCAGGGGGCTAAAGCCCCAGTCTTTGCGGGGTTTCTGCGGCACGACTGAAGCCGTGCCCTCCCGAAAGCTGATTCTATAAGCAAACTAGTTTGGTGAGAACGCATGAGTGCAGTTCGAGGGTCGCTGCTGGGAATTGAGAATCTGGACGCAGCGGAAATTCTAAAAATCCTGAAATTCGCGCGGCGTATGAATCCGGACAAGCCGCGGCCGCTGCTCAAGGGCAAGCGGGTCGTTCTTCTTTTTTACGAGGCGTCCACGCGCACGCGCAGCTCGTTTGAAATTGCCGCCAAGGTTCTGGGGGCGCACACCGTTCTGATCCAGTCCTCGGGATCGAGCATTGAAAAAGGCGAGTCGCTGCTCGACACGGGATACACCGTGCGCGCTCTGGGCGCGGACGTCATCGTGATTCGACATCCCAATGCGGGCGCGCCGCATGTGATGGCCCGGCATATCGACGTCCCCGTGATCAACGCGGGAGACGGACTGCATGAACATCCTTCGCAGGCGCTGCTGGATGCCTACACGATCCTGCGCAACAAGAAAAAACTTGCGGGATTGCAGATCGCGATTGTGGGAGATATTTTTCATAGCCGGGTGGCGCGCTCGGCGTGTCATCTGCTGAGCAAGTTCGGAGTGAAGATCATCCTGTGCGGCCCGGCCGAACTGGTGCCGGAGGTCGCCGTCACGCTGGCGCCGGGTGTGCGCGTGACTCGCCACATTGAAGACGCGCTACGCGGAACGGATGTGATCATGCTGTTGCGCGTCCAGAAAGAGCGGCTGGCTGGAATGAAAATCGACCTGCCGGAGTACATCGCGCGCTACCAGATGACCGCGTCGCGGCTGAAGACCGCGAAGAAAGACGCGATCGTAATGCATCCGGGGCCGATCATTCGCGGATTGGAGTTGACGAGCGAAGTGGCCGACGGTGCACAGGCGCGCATTCTGGAAGAAGTGAAAAACGGCGTCCCAACCCGCATGGCGATTCTGGCGCGGGCGGTGGGGAAGATGCGATGAGGACGTCAACTTCTTTACCGCGGATCGACGCGGATTCACGCGGGT
The DNA here is from genome assembly GCA_043734305.1 of Acidobacteriota bacterium. GTDB lineage: Bacteria > Acidobacteriota > Terriglobia > Terriglobales > Acidobacteriaceae > Acidiflorens. The sequence goes on from JAYTFO010000193.1 coordinate 1,813, forward strand.
TGATTCATGCGGAATTGACTGAGAAAATCATCGGCATTTTTTATGAAGTTTACAACGAGCTTGGGCACGGATTTCTGGAGTCGGTCTACGAGCAAGCGCTATCGATCGCACTCGTCGAGAAAGGGATATTTTTTCAGCGGCAAATGGCGATCCCAGTCTGGTTCCGCGGACATCAGATCGGGGACTTTCGGGCCGACCTGCTCGTAGACAACAAAGTAATTCTGGAACTCAAGGCAGGTCGTGCTATTGAGGTAGCGTGGGAAAAACAGCTGCTCAACTATTTACGGGCCACTCAAATTCAAGTTGGGTTGTTGCTGAATTTCGGCCCAACCGCCCAATTCCGTCGTTTGGTTTATGACAATGAAAGAAAAAAGATCGGCGTTCATCTGCGTGAATCAGCGGAAGAGAAGTTGATTTGATGGTGAAGACACTTTCCACAAACAGTCTGCTGATCAAGGGCGGCCACCTGATCGATCCGGCGGCGAAGGTCGACGCGCCCATGGACATCCTGATCGAGGGCGGCCGGGTTGCCGAGGTCGCGCTTCCAAACAAGATCAAGGGTGCGGCGGACGAAAAGTTCGATGCGCGCGGGTTGATCGTTGCGCCGGGCTTCATTGATCTGCATGTGCACTTGCGCGAGCCGGGCCAGACTCACAAAGAGAGCATCGCCAGCGGCACGGCAGCAGCCGCCGCGGGCGGTTTTACATCGGTCTGCACCATGCCGAATACCGCTCCCGTTGTGGATTCCGTGGATTGGGTGCAGTGGCTGCGTTCCCCGGAACGAAGCGCGTTGATCAACGTGTTCCCGATCGCGGCAGCCACGCTTGCCAGCAACGGTACGACGCTGACGGATTTCCGTGCGCTCCGGCGAGCGGGCGCAATCGCCGTGACCGATGACGGCAAGCCCATCCTGGAAGACGACATCATGCGCGCGGCGCTGGTTCTGGGGGCTGAGCTAGATTTTCCGGTCGTGCAGCACGCGGAAGATACTCGCATGACCGAACGCTGCTCCATGCACGCGGGCGCGCAATCATTTCGTTTGGGACTGCGCGGGATGACTTCGGCCGCTGAGGCGACGATCGTCGAGCGCGATGTGCATCTCGCGATGCAAATTCCGAGTGC
>JAYTFO010000194.1:0-6590 GCA_043734305.1 Acidobacteriota bacterium
ACGGAATCAAATACTCCGCTGGTGCGTCCGCTGAAACGCAAGGTGCTGGAGGCGGGGCCGGGCGTGCGCATGGAATTGCTGGCCTGGGGAAATACCGTCATGGAGCCCCATCTGTTCCGGATCGCGCCTCAGTCGGGGAGCGGCGAATCGTACGCGCACGAAGGAGAAGAATTCCTGTTCCTGCTGCGCGGATCGTTGAAGATTTCCCTGGCCGACGAAGAATATTCTTTGAAGCGCGGCGACAGTTTCTATTTCGAGAGTGCTACACCGCATCACTGGAAAAATCCCGGACGGAGTGAAACCTGGGTGCTGTGGATCAACACTCCGCCAACATTCTGATTCGCAAGAAAAGGGCCTATGCGACTTCCCCGACTCTGCACACGATTCTTCTTCCCGATGTTGCTGGTGGTTGCGGCATGTGTTCTAGCGGCCGCGCAATCCCCCCAACCCGCCGACGTGATCGTCGTCAACGCGCGGGTATACACCGTCAATCCGCAGCAACCGTGGGCGGAGGCGATCGCCGTTCGCGGAGACAAGATCGTTGCCGTCGGCGACAAGGCGAAAATCGACAGCTATCGCGGCAAAACTACGAAGGTCATCGATGCGCAGGGTCGTCTCGTTCTGCCGGGCTTTACGGATTGCCACATTCACTTCATGGACGGCTCGCTGGGGCTCACGCGAGTCGACCTCAACGAAGCGGGGTCGGTTGCTGAAATCCAAAAGCGCGTGAAGACCTACGCGGATGCTCATCCCAGCGAGCCCTGGATTCAAGGCATGGGATGGACGTATCCGACATTCAAGCCCAGCGGCCTGCCGGACAAGAAGATTCTCGATGAGGTGGTTCCCGACCGGCCCGTGTATCTGATCGCATTTGACGGCCACAGTTCCTGGGCAAACAGCAAGGCATTGGCGATGGCGGGTATTGACCGCAACACACCCGACCCTCCGAATGGAAAAATCGTGCGCGACGAAAAAGGTGAGGCAACCGGCGCGCTCAAAGAATCCGCCGGCGACCTGATCGACGCCAAAATTCCGAAGCCAACTCGCCAGCAGCGTCTGGATGCGTTGCGCAAGGGCATTCATGAAGCGAACAGAGTCGGCTTGGTGCGGGTGCACAGCGCCGGACAGGACTTCGAATATCTCGACCTCTACGACGAGTTGCGCAAGCAAGGCGAATTGACGCTGCGCTTCTACGTCGCCTATTTTCTCGATCCTCCGGGGCTGACCGCGGACATCAACAAGAAGATCGACGCAGCGCGGCAGCAATACAACGACGACTGGATCTCCGGCGGTGTGATCAAGACCATGCTCGACGGCGTTGTCGAAGCCCATACCGCGGCAATGCTGGCGCCATACTCCGACGATCCGTCGCAAAGCGGCAAGCTCTTCTGGGATACGGACAAATACAAAGCGGCGATCGCCGACCTCGACCGCCGCGGTTTCCAGATTTTCACGCACGCAATCGGAGACAAAGCCGTACGCACGGCGCTCGACGCCTACCAGAATGCAGCCGAAACAAATCGCACAAAAGACGCCCGCCCCCGCATCGAGCACATCGAGACCATCAGCGCGCAGGACATTGACCGCTTCGGCAAACTCGGCGTAGTGGCCAGCATGCAACCGTTGCACTCCTATCCGGATGAAGACACGCTCAGCATCTGGGCCCGCAACATCGGTCCGGAGCGCGCGACTCGGCCGTGGGTGTGGCGGAGCATCGAACTGAAGGGTGGGGCACTCGCCTTCGGCAGCGACTGGCCGGTGGTCACGCTGAATCCGTGGCGCGGCGTGCAAACTGCTGTGACTCGTCAGACCGAAGAAGGCGAGCCATCTGGCGGATTCGTTCCGCAACAGCGCTTGAGCCTCGAAGACACCATCCGCGCCTACACGCTGGGCGCGGCTTTTGCCGGGCGTCGGGAAAAAACGGAAGGCTCACTCGAACCTGGCAAGCTGGCAGACTTCATCGTGCTGAATCATGATCTGTTCAAGATCGAGCCATCGGAGATTCACAAGACAGAAGTATTGCTGACTGCGGTCGGGGGCAAGATCGTGTATCAGTCGCCGACCTGGACAGACTTGTTGGGGGCAGAAAAGAAGTGACCGTTGCGCCGCAGATCTAACCTCTGCAATCTGACCTCTACCCTCTGACCTGGCTGCCCTCAGCTGGCAGCGGCGTCCCTAGATGGGCGAGGTGCGCATCTCCTTCGGGTGCGTCGACGCGGTCGTAGGGCCGAAATAGAAGGGCGTACAGTAGACCGCTGGCGAGCACGACGACCGTCCCGACAATCATCCCGTAATTGCGATACCAGGGATCCTGCGGCGTGCGCGGCCATACCATATTGACGATTGCGAGCACTCCATAAGTCAGCGCCGCCAGATTCACCGGCCACGCCCACACTCCCAAACGAAACGCCCCGCTGGGCTTCCAGCCTTTCGCGCGCGCGACCAGTGCTCCTAAAACAATCATCTGGAAGGCTACGTAGATTCCTGCGGAGCCGAACACGATGATGGTCTTGATCATTTCCACCAGAAACAATCCTGCAATCGCAATGCAGGCCGGCACAACGCCGGCCACCAGCAAAGCGAAGACCGGAACGCGAGTGCGTACGGAAAGCGTGCTGAGCTTCGCGCCGCCGAAGATCATGCGGTCGCGGCCATAGCTGAACAACAAGCGGCTGGTGGCTGCCTCCAGGCTGATGAGGCACGAGACGAATGAAACCATGACCACCGCAATCACCGCTCGCAGTCCGATGGGGCCGAGAGCCGCGCGCAGGGTCGTCGTCACTGGGTCCGCATCCTGCCCGGACAACGCCGCATTCAAATCGGGCACCGCCAACACCAGCGCCAGACAAACCAGCATGGCCGCGAAGCCGCCGATGTAGATCGTCATACGCATGGCTTTCGGTATGGCGCTGCTGGCGTTGGGAGTTTCCTCGGCAACGTCTCCGCAGGCTTCAAAGCCGTAGTAACAAAACATCGCAGCCACGCTCGACGCCAGGAACGCGGGAAGGTAGTGTCCGTTGCTGCCGAGGCCAAAGCTTTGGAAGAGCACTCCGAAGCTCTGGTGGCGAGCGACAATGAGCAGGTATCCGCCCACCACGATGGCGCCCAGCAATTCACAAATGAATCCGAACATCGCGACCCGCGCCAGAAGCTTCGTGCCGCTGACGTTGAGCGCAGTGGTCGCGACAATCATTACCACTGCGATCGCAACTTCGCCCGCCTGACTTGCCTTGAAGCCGAGTAACTCGGCGAGGTATGGAGCGCCGCCCACGGCCACCGCAGCAATCGTTGTACACAGGGCCCACAGGTAAACCCAGCCCGCCATCCAAGCCCAGCGCTTTCCCACCAGCCGTCGGGCCCAGGGATAAAGTCCGCCGGCAATGGGAAACTGCGAAACGATTTCTCCGAACACGAGCGCGACCAGAAGTTGTCCCAGCCCGACAAACAAGTAACTCCAGAACATTGCCGGACCCCCCGTGACGATGGCGAATGCGAACACGGTGTAAACGCCGACCACCGGCGACAGGTAGGTAAATCCCAGCGCGAAGTTCTGCCACATGCTCATGGAGCGATCAAACTTGGAGTCGTAGCCGAGCGCCTCGAGCTGAGCGGAGTCTCGGTTGGCCGGGGTCACGTCTGGCGTCATAGAGTCACCGTCACCTGGAGGCATCATCACTTGCAGGCATCAGGGAGTTGCGTTCGGCAACAGCCCGACCTGGCGCATGATTGTAGCCGAATCGTAGAAATCGAGGCTGCGCGAAATTTTTCCATCACGCACATCGATCACGCTGACCCCGCGGACAGAAAATTTCTTTCCCGTCTTAAAGACTGCTTTGTCCGTGCCAGAAAATGTCCATTCGATGGTGCCGTGGCCGTCGTGAACGGACGCGCGCACCAACTTGAGTTCGGCATCGGGAACCCCCTCAAACTCGGAGGCGGCGAACTTGCGCAGCTCGGCCTTTCCGTGACTGACCTCGCCGAACGCCACGTCTTCGTAGAAGATGTCGTCCGTGAACGCGGTGAGCAACTTGTCCGGGTCGTGGGAATTCCAGGCTGCAATCCATTTTTCCGCGACGGCGGAGTCGCCATCGCCGGCGGCTTTGACACTTGGCGAAACCCCAATCGCCGACAGAACCAGCGCCCCAAAAATGATGGCGCCCGTTAGAACTCGCTTCCTATTCATTTCAATTCCCTCCAATCGTGATGAATCAGGCAGAACACCAACTCAAGACCTTGCGTCATTTTCATTCGTTTTCCCTTGGACATCATCTAGCTTGCCGCACAGACTATCATTGGCTCGTGCCGTTTGTCTCCGGACCGGCGAAGAGGCCGACGACCTCACCGCGCTGGTTGACCACGGGGCCGCCGCTGGAACCGGGAGAAATCGCTGCATCCATTTGAATCAGGCCAGAACCAGATCGAATGCCGCTAACGATGCCCTTAGAAAAAGATGCCTCAAGACCTTCGGGATTACCCGCCACGAGAATATCGTCCCCTTCTGCAACGTCATGCGTGCTCAGGGGAAGCGGCGTGCCGCCAGCCTCGGATAATTTCAGGACGCAGATATCGTGCTTTAGATCAAATCCGACGACAGAGGAAATTTTGTAGGTAACTCCGTCGGACAATGACTTCACATAACCTTGAGAGGCCCGTTTGAGCACGTGAAGATTCGTTGCGATAAATCCTGGCTTGAAGAAGAAGCCACTTCCCTGCGCAATCACATTGCCTTCGTGATCTTGAGTCAGAATGACAACGAGCAACTTTCGGACTTGGGCGGCTAGCTCGCGAGTCGGGAGGAGCGGCTTTCCTTGCTCTCTTGTCCCGGACTGCGGAGAAGTGACGAACAGTGTTCCCCCAACATACAGCAAGAGAATCGTCGCGCATGGCTTCCACAATCCGAAGCTCATGGCGGTGATTTTGTCACCTTGGGGGAACCGCGAGCAATAGGAAATTGGTGTTGTCTCTAAGTAGCACCGCTGAAACCGGGCCTCTTTGGTCAAAAAGAACGAGCATTGTGGGAAGATGCGGATACGGGCTCAACGGGAACAGGGGCCGAAAGACTGCGAGCGGCAAATTCTAGAACTTCGATTACCTGCTCCTTGGAAAGGTGAAACCAGTCCACAATTTCATCTACGGTGGTTCCAGCTTCGAGGTTTTCGAACACGGCGGACACGGGCATACGGGTATCAAGAAATACCCATGCGCCGCTTAACCTTCCCGGCACACTTTCAACCGCCGCGCACTGCGACCAATCGAGAGTAGCCATGTTCCAACCTCCTTTCCTATTAACCTTTTACCACGGTTCGACTCTTCCCTCAAACTCCAAACCTCCCCGCCATAGTAAAGTAGTAGTAAGCCTCAAAAAGGCAAACCTGAAGGAGTCTCGATCTGAGTTCAAGCATTCGCAATATCGCTATCATCGCCCACGTCGACCACGGAAAGACCACGCTGGTGGACGCCATGCTCCAGCAGAGTGGCACGTTTCGATCCAACGAGCATCATCTCGAGCGAGTCATGGACTCGAACGAACTCGAGCGCGAGCGCGGTATCACCATTCTGGCCAAGAACACGGCCATTTTCTATCACGACGTCAAGATCAACATTGTGGACACGCCCGGTCACAGCGACTTTGGCGGCGAGGTGGAACGCGCGCTCAAGATGGTGGACGGCGTCATGCTGCTGGTGGACGCCAGTGAAGGCCCGCTGCCGCAGACTCGCTATGTGCTCAGCAAGGCTCTGGAAGCCGGTCTGCCGCCGATTGTAGTAATCAACAAGATCGATCGCGCGGACGCTCGTCCGCAGGAAGTGTTGAACGAAATTTACGACCTGTTTATCGACCTTGACGCCAAGGAAGAGCAGATCGATTTCCCCGTGCTCTACACCAACGCCAAGATCGGCACGGCGACTGCCGACATCAACGGCGGCGGCGAGGATTTGCGGCCGCTGTTCGATGCCATCCTCGCGACGATTCCACTGCCCAAGGGAGATCCGGCGGGCCCACTGCAGATTCTGGTGGCGAACCTCGACTACAGCGACTACCTCGGACGGCTGGCCATCGGACGCGTGTTCAACGGGACGATGCACACCGGCGAGGATGTCGTGATTGCGAAACTCGACGGCACGCTGCACAAAACGAAGATCACCAAGCTGTTTTCCTTCTCGGGCCTGAAGCGAACCGATATCACCGAGACCGATCTGGGCGACATCATCGCCATCGCGGGCGTGGAGGGCATCACGATTGGTGAGACCATCACCGACGTCTTGAATCCCGCGCCACTCCCACACATCGCGATCGACGAGCCGACCATCGCCATGCTGTTCACGGTCAACACCTCTCCCTTCGCCGGCAAAGATGGGACCTACGTCACGTCGCGCAACCTGCGCGAGCGGCTCGAGAAAGAGTTGCTGACCAACGTCTCGCTACGCGTAGAGGGCACCGGCACGACCGACTCGTTCAAAGTCCTCGGACGCGGCGAATTGCAGCTTTCCATCCTGATCGAGATGATGCGGCGCGAAGGTTACGAACTCATGGTGGGCAAGCCTGAAATCGTCACCAAGCGCATCGATGGCAAGCTCATGGAGCCGGTCGA
>JAYTFO010000195.1:0-6028 GCA_043734305.1 Acidobacteriota bacterium
CCGGAAGTGGACACAGCCAAACTCCTCGGCAAATCCGAGCGTAAAGACCTCGGCCACATGCCCGAAGTCAGCGAGATTGAAATCATCCGCCACTTCACGCGGCTTTCAACGTGGAACTACGCGATCGATCTCGGAATGTATCCGCTGGGCTCCTGCACGATGAAGTACAACCCGCGCGTCAACGAAGCCGTCTCGCGCATCGAAGGCCTGGCCAACGGACATCCCTATCAGCCGGCCAAAATTTCGCAAGGCGCAATGCGCATCATGAAGACGCTGAGCGATTGCCTGATCGAAATTACCGGCATGGACGCGATCACCCTGCAACCCGCAGCTGGCGCGCACGGCGAGTTCACCGGACTCCTGATGGTCCGCGCCTACCATGAATCAAAAGGCAACGCCCGCAAGAAGATTCTGATTCCGGATTCCGCGCACGGCACGAATCCCGCGACAGCAGCAGCGGTCGGTTACGCGGTCGAGAACCTGAAATCCAACGGCCGCGGCATGGTGGACGTAGCGGCGCTGGCCTCACAAATGAACGAAGACGTCGCCGCGCTCATGGTCACGAATCCCAACACGCTGGGAGTGTTCGAACAGGAAATTCACAAGATCGCCGACCTCATGCACGCCAAGGGCGGCCTCCTCTACATGGATGGCGCGAATATGAACGCCCTCGTCGGCAAAACGCGCCCCGGAGATTTTGGCGTCGATGTGATGCACCTCAACCTGCACAAAACTTTTTCCACGCCGCATGGCGGCGGTGGTCCGGGATCGGGCCCGGTGGCCATCAAGAAACATCTTGAGCCCTTTCTGCCCACGCCGGTCGTGGTCACAAAATCCGACGGCACCATGGCGTTTGAATACAACCGTCCGCAATCGGTCGGACGTGTACGCGCCTTCTACGGAAACTTCGGGATGTTCATCCGCGCGCTCGCCTACATCTTCGCGAACGGCCCCGACGGCCTGCGCCAGACCACCGAAGACGCCGTGCTCAACGCGAACTACATCCGCAAAGGCCTCGAAGGCATCTACGACCTGCCCTACGAAACGCCCTCGATGCATGAAGTCGTCTTCAGCGACAAACTGCAATCGAAAAAAGGCGTCAAGACGATGGACCTCGCCAAACGCCTGATCGACTACGGATTCCATCCCTACACCACCGCGTTCCCTCTGATCGTTTCCGGCGCTTTGATGATCGAACCGACTGAGAGCGAACCGAAAGAAGAACTGGACCTCTTCATCGAAGCCATGAAATCGATCGCGGAGGAAGTAGAAGAAGATCCGCAGTTCGTACTCGACGCACCGCACAACACGAGAATCTCGCGCCTCGATGAAACCCTGGCCGCGCGGAAACCGGTGCTGCGGTGGACTCCGGAGTCTTGATGTAGCGCCGGCGTCTCGCCGGCGCTACGCTAAATCACCACCGCCTCTTTGTACTCCCCATAAACTTTGCGCATCGCGTCTGAGACTTCGCCCACAGTCGCATTCGCTTCCACCGCCGCCAGAATCCGCGGCATCAAATTCTCGCCCGATCGCGCCGTATCTTCGACAGCCTGAATCGCAGCCTGCCAAGGCGCAACGGCGCGCCCAGACCGCACCGCTCGCAAACGTTCCACCTGTTTGCGCTCCAGCGCTTCGTCAATTCGCTGGATGGGTACGGCTTTTCCTTCGTCCATCTGAAACTGATTCACTCCCACCACGATTGCGTCGCGCCGGTCCACGGCTTGCTGATATTCATACGCGGCATTCTGAATTTCCTGCTGGACGTATCCTCGTTCAATCGCCTTCAGCATTCCGCCCATGGCTTCGATCTTGTCGAGATAGTCGTCCGCGCGTTTCTCGATTTCATTGGTCAACGACTCAATATAGTACGACCCCGACAGCGGATCAATCGTCTGCGGCGCACCCGATTCATAAGCGATGATTTGCTGCGTGCGCAATGCAATTCGCGCCGACTGCTCGGTCGGCAACGCCAGCGCTTCGTCGAATGAATTCGTATGCAGAGATTGGGTTCCACCCAACACCGCCGCCATCGCCTGGATCGCCGTCCGCACGATGTTGTTTTCGGGCTGCTGCGCGGTCAGCGTTGAGCCGGCCGTCTGCGTGTGAAAGCGCAGCATCCACGATTTCGGATTCTTCGCCTGGAAGCGATCCCGCATGATCTTCGCCCACATCCGGCGCGCCGCCCGGAATTTCGCGACTTCTTCCAGAAAATTACTGTGTGCGTTGAAGAAGAACGAAAGCCGCGGCGCGAACTTATCTACGTCAAGCCCGGCACGGATCGCCGCTTCCACGTACGCCATCCCATTGCCGAGCGTGAACGCCACTTCCTGCACCGCCGTCGATCCCGCTTCCCGCATGTGGTATCCGGAAATCGAAATCGTGTTCCACTCCGGGACGTTTTCGTTCGTCCAGGCAAACAGGTCGGTAATAATCCGCATCGCCTGCTGCGGCGGATAAATATACGTTCCGCGCGCGATGTACTCCTTGAGCACATCATTCTGCACCGTGCCCGAAAGCTTGCGGACATCCATGCCCTGCCGCCGCGCCACCGCCACATAAAGCGCGAGCAGAATCGACGCCGTAGCATTGATGGTCATCGATGTAGAAATCTTCGTCAGGTCAATGCCATCGAACAGACGCTGCATGTCGTCGATGGAATCAATCGCCACGCCCACCTTGCCAACTTCGCCCATTGCAAGCGCGTGATCGGAATCGAGTCCGATCTGCGTAGGCAAATCAAACGCCACCGACAACCCAGTCGTCCCATTCGCCAGTAGATACTTGTAACGCTTATTCGATTCCTCGGCATCGCCCATGCCGGCATACTGACGCATGGTCCAGAGCCGCCCGCGATACATCGTCGCCTGCACGCCGCGCGTGAATGGAAAGTCCCCCGGATATCCAATCTCGCGGTCGTAGTCCTGACTCGCGAGGTCAACGGGCGTGTAGAGAGGCTGCACCGGGATGTGCGAGGACGTCTCGGGCTCGAATTTCTGAGGCTTGGATTTTGCGGGAGTATCGACCTTATCGCTCATGATTTGTCGCTCATTCGAAAGACGTCCTAACCACAGAGGTCACAGGGGAACACGGAGGGAATCGGGGTCCTCTGTGACCCCTGTGTCCTCTGTGGTTCAAGCTCTCAGCAAGTATCGGCAAAACTCCGTTCGTTGTTGCCTACTAGTTCTTCTTGCGCACCCGCCAGAACGAACTCACCCCAAACCACGCAAACGTCACGGTAAAGCACGCGGCCAGGATCACGCGGCCGGGCCCTTCCGCCAGCCCGGCATGATACTTCGCATACTCACGAAATCCGGCGATCCCTCCGATGACGGCGAGCACGAAAAACGTGAACCCAGTCACCTCCAGCCAGAGCTGATGCGCCACCCGGCCAAACGTTTGCGCCGTGGCTCGCGCGCCGCGCAGCACGGCAGCGCCAGTTCGGGTTTTCCCCACCCGTCGCGACAACACGTCCGCCGCGATCCCGATCTTCTTCAAGGTAGAGACTCTAACCACTGGTCGATTTTAGCAGTGCGCCGGCGTACAATGCAGAAGGGGAAATCACAGCGGCCTGTGATCTCGGCCGTCCGCGATTGTCGTATTTCGAGGGGGATTCGTGGATCCGCAACTCAAGCAACTGATGAAAGACCTGGGCGAAGCCATCAACGAATCGCTGGCCGACTCCGAACAGATCTCCGAAGTCGTCGCCCGCATCAAGGAAAGCGGCTACGATATCTTCCTCGTCCTCGAAGCCACCATCGGCGTCAGCAAACAAGGCGTGCCCGGGACTGACAAGACTTCCCTCGTCTCCACCCTCAGCACCAACCCCGAACTCAAAGTCAACGATCAGGACGTAAAATTCCTCAAATCCCTCCGCATCAAGATCGGGGAAGAAGAGGAAGAAGTCGAGTAGTCGACAAGCGCATAATGTTCCACGTGGAACATTGTACTGGCTATCGTGTATGTACGGAAGTGTGTGGATGTTGGCGGTAAAGGGAAGAATACATTTGGGTTACGGGGAACGGCCCGTCGGTCCACGGGTACCCCCCGGGGTTACCCCCGTATCGCTTGTGTCCTTACCAGTTCGCTATTCAGTGCTCACCGATTTTCTCTCAGGCGGCCCGTTTCTCGGGAAACTTTTGGACAGTACCCTGTTTGCTCGCTGATCCAGCAATCCATCCCAAGAGTCCACCGTAGACTATATGCGCCAGTAGTGAAGCAATGACCGCCTTCATGCCACCCGGTGCAGCACTGAAGAAACCTGCACCAATCATCGGCATGACGATCGATTGCGCCAAAAACCAGAGTACGACTCCCCAGTAGATACCTTTTGCCCAAGCCTGACCCGGCAAAATGCGGTATAGAAGGAACACAAAAATCAGGGGGAAGATGATCGTGCCGTTGATGAAGTGCATCATCATGCCCAAAGCCCAACTGCTGCCCAGCATCTTGCCCAAACTGGCGGCGATGTCCATCTTCACCCCCATCATAGGTGCAACGAAGTGCATCATCAGGGTCATCATCAGAGTTCCGATAAATCCGCCGACGATTGCTCTACCAACACTCGGTCTCATATTGAACCTCCTCTTCTCAACGATTACAGACCCCGCAAAAGGTTTCGCTTAATCCACCCTCCAGCCGTTCATTCTTTATCTCCCGCCGAATGGAACCGACTTTGGCAGGGCACGGACATAGAACACCAAATCCCAAATGTGTTCGTCCGACTCGACGTTCCCAAACGCAGGCATGCCGCTCAAGCGAATGCCGTTCTTGATGATCCAGAAAACCTCCCGATCGGAATAAGACTGAGAGTCACCCGAGGTCAGATCTGCGGCTCGCGGATACATCCACCGGCCCGCATCTGTGGGATTGTGCCCACTCACCCCGTGGCAGGCACTGCATTCCGTGCCGAAGAGTCTCTCGCCTTTCTTGATACCCACCTGCTCGTCCGCGGCTACCGAAGGAGTGCCATCGCGGCTGCTTCTGTGAACCAGGTAATGTTTTGCTTTAGTCGCCAAGAAAGTTTCCGTTCGTCCCGGCTCCGGGAGAGCGCTCAGGGAAAATTGGGAGGCCGCACCTACTGCGATGGCAGCAACGAGAACCAGTACACCAACTCCCGCAATTACAAACTTCTTCATCGGGACGTCCCCTCCCAAGGAGAGATTGGTCCTCAACACCAGAAATGAAAAAAGAGGGCTGATCGAGCCAGGTCAACCCTCCTCAAGCGGCGCGTTACGAACCTGGCTGGATATTGGTGACGTGAATCGTCTCGTGAGCCTTGTCGAGCGTGCCCGTGACCTTCACGTTCTGGCCTGCAAATTGCTGAGGCTTAGCCTGATCGTCCAGTTTGTAAACCTTCTTTGTGGCAGCATCATACAAAACATATTTGCCGCCCATCTTTACGCAGTTTTCAGTGCACATCTTTTTGGCCATGGAATCATTTGGATCCTTGTCGGCCATGCCTTCCTTCTTCAGCATCTCCGCATGAGAGCCGTTCATGGCGCACTGGCTGTCCATGATCTCCCCTTTGAACGTCGTGTCCTTCGGCGCGGCAAAGCTGAGGGTGCTGAGCAAAACAGCGACTAAGGGCAATAACGAATGTAGTTTCATTGGTTTATCTCCGCAGATGTAATTTTTAAGATCTGACTGTTGGTTCCCAGTCATATAAGCAAGATGCATGACCGCCGCGGAGGTTACAGCCTAGCCCGAACTAAATCGGAGAGTTTGTGGGCGAACACCCTGTCCCGCTTAATTTATTTTTGGGTGAGAGTCGGTACGGGGAAAAGCGGCGCAGGCCAGAGCCTATGTTCCTGAGCGATCCCCAAACCACTTCAGTGCGACGTCGAGCCGACGGACACATTTGCGCAGATTAACCTACGTCATCCTCATATTTCGCTTGTGGTGAAGCGGCGGACCATACATTTCCGAGCGGATGGGTGCGCCCAGTTTGCGTTTGCTCGGCCAGCGATCCAGGTCTGGCAGTCAGCTAAATCTGGGAAAGTGTCGCGTCCAGAGCCTTATGCAATCGCTC
>JAYTFO010000196.1:0-4607 GCA_043734305.1 Acidobacteriota bacterium
CAACCTGTGGACCTGGTCGTCGCCTCGGCCATCAAGAACCCCTATTTCCGGCAGTCAGTCGAGCAGGTCAGGGCGCTGCTTTATGCGGCTTGAGGCCAGGAAGTATCTGTACGATATCCAGCGCGCCGTCGCGCTGCTGACCGAATTCACCGCCGGCAAAGCGTGCCGAAGTCGGACCCGCATCAGCGAACACCGCCGCATCAGCGCCTTCCGCAATATCCTGATCCACGCCTACGCCGACGTCGACGAGCGGCTCGTCTGGGACGTGGTCGAAACGAAGCTGCCGGTCCTGTCGTCGGAAATCGAAGCTCTGCTCAATTCGCAATGAACGCCGGAGACGCACAGACCGGGACGGGAAATGCGCGCGTGCATTCATTTGCGCGGCGCATGCATTTGCAGAACGAAGCCGCGAAGCTGGACGGAGGATGGCCGATGAAGCGGCTCACCGCGACACTGCGCGCGCAGCCCGCAAAGGCCGCGAGGCTTGACGCTGCCGTCGCAGCCAACCTGAAGGAGCTTGGGTATGGCGGGTGAGTGGCCCACGCTCCCGCTTCGAGAAGCGAATGTCACGCTGATCGACTGCGATCACCGAACACCACCGGCGTTTGAGGCCGGGTATCCATACGTCGCGATTCCACAGCTTCGCGGTGGACGGGTTGACCTGTCCGACGTGCGTCGCATCAAGCGCGAGCATTTTGTCGAGTGGACCCGAAAGGCGAAGCCGTCTGCCAACGACGTGATCCTCTCTCGTCGCTGCAATCCCGGCGAAACCGCGGTCGTGCCGCCCGATGTGGAGTTTGCGCTCGGTCAGAACTTGGTGCTGCTTCGGGCCGACGGCACCAAGGTCTACCCGCCATTCCTTCGCTGGCTGGTGCGAGGGCCCGAGTGGTGGGATCAGATCGGCAAGTTTCTCAACGTGGGCGCGGTCTTCGACAGTCTGAGGTGCGCGGATGTCCCCAACTTCGAGCTGCGCATCCCACCGCTCCCCGAACAACGCGCCATCGCCCACATCCTCGGCACGCTGGACGACAAGATCGAGCTGAACCGGCGGATGAACGAGACGCTGGAAGCGATGGCGCGGGCGCTCTTCAAGTCATGGTTCGTGGACTTCGACCCCGTCCGCGCCAAGATGGAACGCCGTGACCCCGGCCTGCCCAAGCCCCTCGCCGACCTCTTCCCGGATTCCTTCGAGGACTCGGAGCTGGGGGAGATTCCGAAGGGGTGGCGCGTCGGTCCCATTCTCGACGCTGTGCGCCTTCTAAGCGGCGGTACTCCGAAAACTGACCGGGTCGAGTATTGGGGTGGAGAAATTCCGTGGGCGAGCGCGAAGGATGTCTCGCAATGCGGAGATTCGTTCCTCGTTGAAACCGATCGCAAGATTACTGGGCGAGGACTCAAAGAAAGCACCACACAGTTGATCCCGGCACTGTGCTCGGCCGTCGTCGCACGCGGCGCAACGACCGGGCGCATGGTCGTGCTTGGAGAAGCCATGGCTATGAACCAGACGTGCTATGCGCTTGAAACTTCCACCGGCACGCCGTTCGCGCTTTACTGCCAACTGCGGCAGGAAATTGATCATTTGGTGCACTCAGCACACGGTTCGGTGTTCGACACAATCACCACGAGTACTTTCGCAACATCGAAAGTCGTCTTGCCACCTCGGCCAGTGCTCCGTGAGTTTGAAGAGAGGGTCGATCCACTATTTCGGCGCATCCTTGTTGGAGTAAAGGCATCGCGTGCTCTCGCCGTCCTACGCGACACGCTGCTGCCCAAACTTATCTCCGGCGAACTGCGGGCGAAGAATGCTGAGCGTTGTATCGAAAAGTACACTGAGAACAGTTGAAGAAACGAGGAATCACACAATGACCAAGGACAACCACGGGCATCGGGCTCGCATAGAGTATCTGCGGGTTGAGAATTACCGCGCACTCAAGCACGTGGAATTCAAAAACATCACGCCGATAACGGCGCTGCTAGGCCCCAACGGCAGTGGCAAATCCACGGTCTTTGATGTCTTCGCATTTCTCTCGGAGTGCTTCGAATCGGGGCTGCGCCGCGCATGGGATCGTCGCGGGCGCGGAAAGGAATTAAAGACCAGAGGCGGCGATGGTCCAGTTGTGATCGAGATCAAGTACCGGGAGCAAGGGTTTCCAGTCATTACCTATCATCTTGCCGTGGACGAGCGCAGAGGCTCTCCGGTAGTGATCGAGGAGTGGCTGCAATGGAAACGCGGCAGCCATGGCAGGCCATTCCGGTTCCTTGACTACCGGGAGGGACACGGTCGGGCCATCAGCGGCGCTTTGCCGGATGAGCAGGATACTCGCTCGGAAATTCCGCTTAAGTCGCCGGACCTGATCGCGGTGAACGCGCTCGGTCAATTTGCAGATCACCCTCGGGTGGCGGCGCTCCGTGACTTCATTACTGGCTGGTACGTTTCCTATTTTTCCGTCGATGAGACGCGTGGTCAGCCAGAGGCGGGACCGCAGGACCGGCTGTCACGTACCGGCGATAACGTGGCTAACGTCATCCAGTACCTGGCTCAACAGCATCCCGACCAGCTCGAACGCATCTTCAATGTCTTGCGCGCGCGGGTACCCAGGGTCGAACGCGTGCTGGCCGAAGCCATGCCGGACGGACGCTTGCTGCTTCAGATCAAGGATGCACCCTTCGATCACCCCGTGTTGGCGAAGTTTGCCTCGGACGGTACGCTCAAGATGCTGGCCTATCTTGTACTGCTGTATGACCCTACGCCTCCGCCATTTGTCGGCATCGAGGAACCAGAAAACTTTTTGCATCCGCGACTTCTCCCCGAACTGGCGGAAGAATGCCGCGCCGCGTCTGAACGCTCGCAATTTCTGGTCACGACGCACTCGCCCTTCTTCGTGAACGAACTAGCTGCGAAAGAAGTGCGTGTGCTTTACCGAGACGAACAGGGCTACACCCAGGCTGTCCGCGCTGCCGACATTGCCGGGGTTTCTGAATTCATGGAAGCGGGCGCATCTCTCGGCCACCTATGGATGGAGGGAAGATTCGGCGTGGGAGACCCACTGGTGCGCTCAGGAGCCCCGGCGAAACAGTTGAAGGCGAAGTAACGGTGGAACATGTCGAGCTGCTCGTAGAAGAGCCCTCCATGGAGGCCGCGCTTCGTCTGATCCTTCCCAAGGTACTCGGCAATCTGTCCTTCGAAATATATCCGCACCAGTGCAAGGACGAACTGCTGCTCCGGTTGCCACAGCGACTGCGTGGCTATTGCCAGCGACGCAAGAGCGATGCATGGTTTCGCGACCATTGCCGCGTCGTCGTCGTGATCGATCGGGACGACGATGATTGCTCAAGGCTCAAACAGCGCCTGGAAAAGATGGCCAACGATGCCGGCCTGATAACACGTTCCAGTGCGAAGGGCGGAACCTACATGGTGGTCAACCGTCTTGCGATCGAAGAACTTGAGGCTTGGTATTTCGGCGACTGGCAGGCCGTGCAGGCCGCCTATCCAAAAGTGTCCGCGACCATTCCCTCGCAGGCGAAGTACCGTAATCCGGACGAAATTGCGGGTGGAACGTGGGAGGCGTTCGAGCGCGTTCTTCAGAAGGCAGGCTATTACAGCGGTGGACTGCGCAAGATCGAGGCTGCTCGTGCAATAGCAGCCCACGCGCAGCCGTTGTGTAATATCTCGCCAAGCTTCTGCACACTTCGAGACGCACTACTGGAGATCGCGGGTGCATGATTCGGGCCTTCACCGATTGCGTTGTCGAGCAAGCTGCGCCGCCTGACTCGAAGCTTCGTATCGCGGTCCGTGAAAAAGACGGGATTCAAGCGGCCCGCTCGTAAAGAACCGCCTCCTCGATATCCAGTGCGGTGAGATCGTAGTCGGCCATAAGGTCCGTGATCGTCTCGCCGGCATCGATCCGCTCGGCTATGGCCCTGGTTGAAATGCCCGCATGGAGCATGATCGGCCGGCCAAACGCGATGTTCGGATCAATCGCAATCCGCCGGTCGGATGTTGGAGCGCTGCTCGATGTGAAGGGATACAGCCGAACCGGATATGTCCACTCGTCCCACTCCACCCGCTTGAGGTGCTCTTCGAAAACCTTGCGCATCGCCATCTGTCCCGACGCGGAGAGCTCGATCAACTGGCCGTATCGGTCGAGCAACAGGCGCCCGGCTTCCGTGCGGAGTTCCTTGCTGAGGAGGAGGCGATCGATCTTGAGGGCCTTCTCCGCGTAGCTTAGCGCTTGCCGCAGATCCCGGATGGAAACGCCATGCTCCGTGCGCAGCGATCGCAGCACGTGGGCTTCGATCAGGTTCCAAAACGAAAGCGTGGGTGGTTGATTGAGCGTCGGATGAATCAGCGGTCGAAAATGGGCGACGCCTTGCCCTTTGGGGTAGTGGCGACCTACCACCCACGAGCGCAAGGTAGCGCTCGCCACCTTCAGGTAGCGGGCGCCGTCGGCCAAGGTGTAGGCCGGTTGGTTGCGAAGATCGCTCTTGTTTAGGCTACCCATGATGGCCGCTGGTTTCGGGTGCGTTATTCTGAACCTGCAGGCAGATCCGCGGCGAGGCCGGCCAGCGTTTTGTGTCTCCGCAGGCTCGGTCATGCGCATGACAAA
>JAYTFO010000197.1:0-1946 GCA_043734305.1 Acidobacteriota bacterium
CTGGGCGAGATGTTCTTGACCGCGGGTCAACGCGACGCGGCCGTCCAGCACCTAAAGCGCGCGGCGGAGTCGCCGGACGCTGCCATCCGCCGTGCCGCAGGCAATTTGCTAGCCCGGCAGTGACAGTTATACGTCAGTCAAGTGTGTTGCTTGGCCGGTGCTGTCACCCAGTTTCTCTGTGGGCACTCCCATTTTTCCCAGCAACGCGAGATAGAGATTCGTCATCGGAGTTTCGGGATAGCTGAGATGACGTCCCGGCTTCAATGTGCCGTCGCCCCGCCCCATCACCACCACCGGCAGGTTCTCGTGGATGTGATTGTTGCCGTCGCTGATACTGCTGCCGTACACCAGCATGCAATGGTCGAGCAAGGTCCCATCGCCATCGGGAATAGCTTTGGCCTTCCGAACGAAGTCCGCGAACTGCTCCAGATGATGGCAATTGATCCGCGTCACCTTTTCGACCAGGTCCGCATCGTTCCGGTGATGCGTGAGCGGATGGTGCGGGTCTGAAAAACCCAGCTCGGGATAGGATCGCGTGCTGCTCTCTTTCGCGTAGATTAACGTCGAAACGCGCGTGATGTCGGCGCGGAATGCCGCCAGCAGAAGATCGTTCATCAGGCGGGCATGCTCCACGAATCCGGGCGGGACGCCGGCCGGCTTTTGGATTTCGGGATTTACCTGGCGCTCGCCGCCGGCGAACGCAATCCGCTGTTCGATATCCCGAATCGAGGACAGATACTCGTCGATCTTGTGACGGTCGTCGGAGCCGACTTCGGCCATGAGCTGGCGCGTCCGGCTGGTGACCGAATCCAGCACGCTCTTGCGGTCTTCTTCGATGCGGGCGCGCACCGCAGGGTCGGGGATCCCGGCTAAACTACCAAAGAGCCGTTCGAAAACCTGACGCGGGTTGGTCTCCGGAGGATTTGGCGTGGAAGGCCCTCGCCAGGACATGCTGTTCACGTAGGCGCAACTGTAGCCGGCATCGCAACTCCCGACCGAGCGCGAGACTTCGCAGCCCAGCTCTAGCGAAGGCAAACGGGTTTTCGACCCGATGGCTTGCGCCGCCACTTGGTCGACGGAAATACCCACCTCGACATCGGCGCTGGTGGTGCGCTTGGGCCCAACTCCCGTCAGGTAGGTGGCGCTGGCTCGCGTATGGTCGCCGGCCGCTCCATCGCCCGTGCGATGAGCCAGTCCCGTCAGCACCAGCATCTGCTCTCGAAACGGCTCAAGAGGTTGCAGTATCCGGGGAATCGCGAAATTACTCCCTTCCGTGGTGGGGGTCCAATCCTTCATGATGATGCCGTTGGGCGCATACATAAAGGCCATGCGCACGGGCGACTTCGTGGCTGCCGCCACAGCGAAAGCCGGCACCATCGCATCCAGGAACGGCAAGGCAATGGCAGTGCCCGCGCCTTTGAGAAAACTTCTGCGTGCAATGTGCCGTCCGGTTACGAAATTCATGGGGTCCCGGTTCCTCTCTGCATCTGAAACGGTGAACTGTTCACGATTTCCAGCACCAGACTGGAAAAACGGTAGTCGGCGGCCGGCAAACGGCTCACGATCTGGCGAATCGCAGGCTGATCGAAACTCTCGACGCCTCTTCCGAGACCATACTGCAGCAGCTTGGTGGTCAGAGAGTTCGCAAACGCGTCCTTATCGGCGCGAAGAACGGACTTGAGGCCCTCCGGCCCCTGGAAGGTGCGGCCATCTGGAAGCACACCCGATGAATCCACCGGGAACTTACCGTCTTTATCGCGCCATGATCCCACCGCATCGTAATTTTCGAGGCCAAAGCCCAACGGGTCCATGCGGGTATGGCAGGAAGCGCAAACCGGATTGGCGCGGTGCTGCTCCAAGACCTGGCGCAGTGTGGCCGACGAGCCTGCGGACGCCGCGTCCAGGCTGGGCACATTCGGCGGAGGAGGCGGAGGAGGAGCGTTAAG
>JAYTFO010000198.1:0-6854 GCA_043734305.1 Acidobacteriota bacterium
TCTGGGTGCTGCAAAACGTGACCCTCCTGGAGGACGAACAAGGGAATGAATTCATCGAAGGCACGATGGTGGATATCACCGAACGCAAACTCGCGGAAGCCAGGATTCTGGATTGGAAGAACCGCTATGAGGCTGCCATCCTCGCCAGCAAATTGATTATCTATGACTGGAATCCTGGGACCAACCAGGTCACCTTTGGCGGCAATGTCGAAAGCATCCTCGGTTACCGGGAAGAGGAAATTGGCGCCGCAACCAACCATTGGGCGGAACTGATCCATCCCGACGATCGGGACAGATACAAAAAAGAAATGGGCCGCGTCCTGGCGAACCGCGCTGAGCCGCTGCACCTCGAATACCGCGTGCGCAGGAAGGACGGCTCCTCGGTGGTGGTCAAGGATGACGGCTATTTTGTGGCGGATGAAGCCGGCAACAGAATAAAGATGGTGGGCTTCATCGCGGATGTTTCGGAACAGCGCATGCTCGAAGCGCAACTGAGTCAGTCGCAGAAAATGGAGGCGGTGGGACAACTGGCCGGGGGCGTGGCGCACGACTTCAACAACCTGCTCACCGTCATCAAGGGCTACTGCCAGCTGGTTCTGGACCACCCGCGGCATGAAGAGAACGTCAAGGCCAACGTCGAACAAATCGACGCCGCCGCGGAGCGGGCGGCATCCCTGACCCGGCATTTGCTGGCGTTTAGCCGCAAGCAGGTTCTGCAGCCGAAAGTAATCGATCTGAATTCGCTGATGGTGAATTTGGACAAAATGCTGCGCCGCGTGATCGGTGAGCACATTGAACTGGTGACCGTCGTGGCACAGGATCTCGGGGCGGTGAAAGCAGATCCCGGACAGATTGAACAGGTCATCATGAACCTGGTCGTGAACGCCCGCGACGCCCTGCCCAAGGGAGGTCAAATCACCATCGAGACCGCCAACATCCATCTCGACGAACAGTATGCCCGGGACCACGACGGCGTCCGTCCCGGGAACTACGTCATGCTTGCCGTGAGCGATACCGGCGTTGGCATGGACTCGCAGACGCTGGCGCGCATTTTCGAACCCTTCTTTACCACCAAAGAACTTGGCCGGGGAACCGGCCTCGGGCTATCCACGGTCTATGGAATCGTCAAACAGAGCGGCGGCCATATCTGGGTTTACAGTGAGCCCGGCCACGGAACGTCTTTCAAAATCTACTTTGTCAGGGTCGACGATCCCACGGAGATCGTTCCGCCAGTGCTGAAGCCTTCGGCTACGCATCGAGGGCACGAGACGATCCTGCTGGTGGAGGACAACGAGCAGGTTCGGGAATTAACACGTTCCGTATTGACCCAGGGCGGTTATTCCGTGTTAGTCGCCGCGAATGGCCCGGAAGTCGCGAACCTTTGTGCAACCTACACAGACCCAGTCCATTTGCTGCTGACCGACGTTGTCATGCCGGGGATCAGCGGCCGCGAAGTGGCGACCCAGGTCTCCGCGCGCTGGCCCAACGTCAAAGTGCTCTTCATGTCCGGATACACGGAAAATTCCATCGTCCACCACGGCGTGCTCGATACCGATACTTCTTTTCTGCCCAAGCCCTTTACGCCCGCCGCACTTACACACAAAGTACGCGATGTGCTGGACCGTGGCACCGTGGCACCGTGACAGAGGATCGCTAAAAGCGCTGAGTGCCAAATGCTAAGTGCCAAGTGCCAAGTGCCAAATGCCAAATGCTGACCGTTGCCTCACCGCGCCCGTGCCAGCACCAGCGTCACATCATCGGGTTGCTCGTTGTCGCCAATCCAATCGTCCACTGCCGCCGTGACAATCTCCGTGATCCGCACCAGCGGCAGATGCCGATTCTCCCGCACCAGTTCAATCAGCCGCGCTTCCCCGAATTCGCCGTAGTCATTTTCCGGTTCCGTCACGCCGTCACTGTAGCCAATAAAAATGTCGCCGCGCCGCAGATGCACAGTCGCTTCCGGATACTGCACATCCGGAAATAGCCCGACCACGGTTCCGCCACACGCCAGATACTGACACGAGCCATCTTCCGACAACAGAATCGGCGGCAGATGTCCGGCATTGCTGTAGGTAAGCCGCCGGTCCGCTCCATCGTAGACTCCCAAAAATAAGGTCGCGTACTTTTCCTGCGGAGTGCTCTCGTACAGCTGATGATTCAGCAGCCCCAGCAAATTCGCCGCCGAAGCCTCCGCCCCCTTCAGTTCCGCAGCCAGCACCAGATCGCCGCCGCCCGCCAGTCCCACCGCGACCGGCTCTCGCAATCGCGGAACGCCTTCCAGGCTGTACGCGCGCACCGCCGAGTGGATGGTCGCCATCAGCAGCGCGGCCGAAATTCCTTTTCCGCTGACGTCGCCCACCGCCAGAATGAGTTTGTCCGAATGCAGCGCGAGAAAATCGTAGTAGTCTCCGCTCACCGTGCGCGCCGGACGGCAGAAGCCGTGTACTTCCAGACTTTCCAGTTGCACGATCCTCTGCGGAAAAAGTTGCGCCTGCACTTCCTGCGCGATTACCAGTTCGTTTTCCAGCCGCTGCTTTTCTTTCTGATCCAATACCAGCTTTTCGATCGAAGCCGTCATCGAGTTGAACGAATTCGCCAGCGTTGCCATCTGATCGTTCGATTTGACCGCGATGCGATGACTGAAGTCCGCGCGGTTAATGTGCTTGGTCGCTTCGTAAAGATTCGCCACCGCCGAGGTGATGCTTCGCGTCAAGCGTGTGCCGATGAACAACGCGAATAGCTCGATAATCCCGAACACGACCGCGATGAACAGCAGGATGTACTCGACGCCCTTGGCGAAATCACCCAGTGAGGCGAACAGCCGCTCGTACAGCACGGAAGGCCGCGTCTCGACACGTAGACGGAAGCCATCTCCCGCAACCTGCGCCTCGCGGGAAGTAGAGGTCCAGTCAACGACCGGCAATGGTGTTCCGAAGGTGACGGGGAAATCGAACGTACCGCTCTGCGCCGGAACAGCCCCAGCGCTAAACACGGGCACAAGCTGGCGGTTGTCGGAGAACCGTGCGCCCGATTGTCCATCTGCGATATTGTTACCTTGCTCACTCTGACCCTGCGAGGAGACGGCCACCGGGGCACGAAACAGCGTGATCTCGCCCAGTTCCCTGGCAATCTGGTCGAGGTAGGCTTTGTCGAGCGGTTCGCTGGAAACGACGTATAGGGAAGTTGATTTCAGTTTCACTAGAGTCGCCGCGCGAAGATAGAGCGCGTCCTGGTCTCGCACGATGTCGCGGAAGTCCCCTCTTGCGAACGACGCGATCTCTGGGACGCGCGTGCCCGGTGGCCCGGAGCAGATTGGATGGACGTCGTTTCCGTACCAGGCGCAGACCTGCCGCCGCGCCCATTCTGGATCGGGAGACTGCATTTCCGCGATTTCTTCCGCGTTCTGTTTTTCCCCGCGACCGAATTGCAGTGCAAGCTGGCTGGAGATTGCCTTGTTGGCAGCCTGCATACTGCGCAAGTGGGTCGTGATTTCCGAAGTCACCACAAAGTTCGCAAATTGCCCAGCCAGCAGATAGAGAATCAAGGACGACATCACTACCAGCAGAAAAACCGGAATGACTCCGATGAACACGTACGTCACGATTAGCCGGTTGCGCAGCCTCCAGAGCAACTGTTTCTTCAGCCAGCGAAATCCCACGATCGCAAATAGCACAATCGCCAACCCGCTCAGGAAACTTACCCATCCGCTCAGGCTATTCGAGATGGATGGAATCAGATGCCCGCTCAGCATCTGAACCGCAAAGAAAATGATATCCAGCGCAAGCACGTAGACCCCGGCACGCGCCGTCCAGGATTCGGGCCACAGCCCCTTGTCCCGCAGCTTGCTCTCGATTTCCAGGCGTACCAGTCTCATGCCGCCGTCGATTATAGGACGCAACTGCGCCCTCAGATTTCCGGATAGAAGTCGAAAAATGCTTCCAGGCTGGTCTTCAACTGCTTCTCGATCTCGTCCTTGCTGCCCTCAAGGACGTGCATCGTGACGTGGGCATCGTGCCCATTCTTCAACTTCAGCGTCGCATCGCCCACCTCACCCAGTTCGTCAGCCGGCAGCAGACGCAGACCATACACCAGAGTCAGATTCGCCATCCGTAGATTGTAAGCCAAGCGGAGAGAAGCTAGAAAAGCGGCAAAGAGTGAACTGTTGCGCCGGCATCTTGCCGGCTGTCCCGACGGCGTCCCGCCTTCGAACCACGAACCACGAACCACCGACCACCGACCACTCCCCCACCCTACCCCGGCGGCCAATGCAACGCCCGTCCTCCCAGCAAATGCACGTGCATATGAAACACGGACTGCCCCGCGCCCGCACCCACGTTGAGCACGGTCCGATATCCGTTCTCGATCGAACGTTGCCGGGCAATCTCCGCCGCCGCCAGATGGCAGTGGCCCACCAGTTCCGCGTCTTCGGCCTTCGCTTCCTTCAGGCCGGCGATGTGTTTCTTCGGAATTACCAACACATGGGTGGGAGCTTGCGGATGGATATCGTCAAAAGCAAGGGTGTGCTCGTCTTCGTAAACTTTTTTCGACGGCACTTCACCGCGAACTATGCGGCAGAATAAACAATCGGCCATGACACTTCCGTTCTGCTGAGATTTGCGGGGGCCCGGAATCGCTAGAGCGAAGAGAAGTGAGACGCTCTATATTTCGGAACGACGATACCACTCCACTCGTAACGCTGACAACCTCAACAGAAACGTTCTTGTTGCGATGAAAGGTTCCTCAGTCCAGTCGGACTAGAAACACCGCGCCCTCGGGCGTTTGCGTTTCGCGAGCCAGTGTTTGCGCGCGTTCCCGGTCATCGTCCAGTACGCGCACGCGTACCCACCAGCCTCCCGCCGGACTTGGGAAATGCAGCACCTTCGCCGTTCGATAGCGGCGCTGCAAATGATCGACAAGCTCGTCCGCATTTTTCTCGTCGGCAAACGAACCGATCTGCACCGCCCAGCGCCCTCCGCTGTCGAGCGGCGCAGGAACCTGCAACACTTCCAGCCGCACCCGCGCAACCCCCGGCTGATAAACGTCGAGCGCCTTCGCCGCCGCCAGCGACAGATCGAGAATGCGTCCTTCGACAAACGGCCCGCGATCGGTAATACGCACGATCCCCGCGTGCCCCGTCTTCACATTCGTCACCCGCACAATCGATCCCAACGGCAAAGTAAGATGCGCCGCCGTCATCGCATTCATGTTGTAGATCTCGCCGTTCGATCCACGCCGGTTGTGATACGGAGCCCCGTACCAACTCGCCATCCCCGTTTCCTCGAAAATAGGTTTGGCCCCGGCCAGCGCCTCGATCTGCGCATCCCGATCTTCTTTGTCTTTGTCGTTATCTTTATCTTTATTCTTGCCGCCAGCCGTTGCCGACTTACTCGAAGCGTGGGCCGCCGCAGATCCCGCACCGGACGTTGGCAGAGCCGGAGGAGGCGGCACCTGCACGTGCGTCTTCTTATGTCCGCCACAGCCGCTCAATAAGAGAGTAAGAAAAAATAGAAGAAGGGAAGGCACGGCAACGCGCAATCGTTGCCCTTGTCGATGGGAAAGAAGAGTTAGGATTCTTTGTCCCGCTGCGTTTCCAGAAAATCCGCAAACTCCGCCAGTTTCACAGCGGCCGTCCGCAGCGCCTTCGACGAATGCGTGCGCACCGCCGGCACCACTTCGTCGTTGAGGTAGACCACCAGGCTGGCCGTTTCTTTCTCCAGCGTTTCGGCAATGTTGGCTACCGAGCGATTGAAACGTGCGGAAGCGTCTTCCACCTTGCGGTCGAATTCGGTCATAGCCATCCTGCCGGAGCAGATTGATCGTCACGCGTATGTCGCGGTCACCAGGCACTCTCATTATCGTGTCCTGTCCTCGCCCGGTCAATCCAGACGAATCCCATCCGCCACTCTCTTGGATGCCGCGCGGCTCTTTGATGTGGCTTGCCTCGGAGACTCGGGCGAGCTTCGAGCTTGCCTCTTCCCTCGACGGAGCTTCGCTTCACAGACTGCACTTCACGGGTTTGATTTGTTTTGCGGGTTTGACTTTGCTTTGACGGGGCGCGGCTTCGGCCGCGCCGTAACCCGTCTCTTTGATAAGGGGCTTTAGCCCCCGAGGCGATACAATCTCCGCATGCGCCCAAGGCTCGCAGCATTGCCGCTCCTGCTCACTTTGATGCTCGGATTGGCCTGCACCATCGCCAAAGATCGTCCTGCGCGCACGTTTTCCGAGGCCACCGGCGGCGAAGCCCTGGAACGCATTTTCTGGAAACAGATTCAAGAGAGCAACGGGAAGGAAATCGAGCGCGTGCTGGCTTCCAACTACGTGGGAGTCGCGCCCGGTACATCTCTCGACCGCGCCGCCGCCCTGGAGCAGTACCATCAATGGAAGCTCATCGACTACGCCCTCGGCGATCTCAAAACTGAAATGAATGGCGCAACCTTCATCGTGACCTACACCATCACGCTGAACGGAACCGCTGCCGGACAGCCCATCCCCTCACCGCAACGCATGATGACCGTCTGGCAGCAACAAAAACCTGGATGGATGGTCATCGCCCACAGCGCCAGCCAACCGTAAATGTTAGCGACTCCCCAATCCCCATCCGTAGAGAAACGGCTTGCCGCGTCTCCCTTATCGGACAAAAACGTATCCGCGTTCCGCCGCGCACTCCTCCGCTGGTACGACAAAAATCGCCGCGCTCTCCCCTGGCGCAAAACTCGCGATCCGTACCGCATCTGGATTTCCGAAATCATGCTGCAACAGACCCGAGTCGCTGCCGTCCTCGAACACTATCGACTCTTCCTGCAGCGCTTCCCCAACGTAAAGACGCTGGCCGCCGCCTCCGAAAGCGCTGTACT
>JAYTFO010000199.1:0-4407 GCA_043734305.1 Acidobacteriota bacterium
TCTTTCGCGGCCACCCCGACATCCGTACTCTTTTGGAGGAAATTAAATGGCGCACGAACTACCCCCCCTGCCGTATGATTACACGGCCCTCGAACCAATCATCGACGAAAAGACGATGCACCTGCACCACGACATGCATCACGCCGCTTATGTAAAAAATCTGAACGCGGCGCTCGATAAACATCCCGAGCTGCACGCGAAGAGTGCGGAAGATCTGATCCGCGACTTGAACGCCGTCCCCGACGACATTCGCGGCGCCGTCCGCAACAACAGCGGCGGACACGTCAACCACACCATGTTCTGGCAGATCATGAAGCCCCAGGGCGGAGGCGATCCCACCGGTCCCATCGCCGACGCGATCAAGAAAACCTTCGGCGACTTCAAGACTTTTCAAGAAAAATTCAACGCCGCCGGTGTAGGCCAGTTCGGCTCCGGATGGGTCTGGCTCGCTGGCGACTCCAAAGGCGAAGTGAGGATCACGTCCACGCCGAATCAGGACAGTCCCATCTCGCAAGGCCTCTACCCCATCTTCGGCAACGACGTCTGGGAGCATGCCTACTATCTGAAATACAACAACCGCCGCCCCGAATATTTGCAGCAGTGGTGGAATGTAATCAACTGGGACGAAATCAACAAACGCTACCAGGCAAGCAAAAAGTAGTTGTCTTGAAAATGTGGGGCGGGGCTCTTGCCCGCCCTGCTGCTGTTTTTCTCGGCGCCCTCCGCGCGACCTCAGCGAACTCTGCGGTTAGAAGCTCTTGACCTTAGGTTTTCACCTCTGCAATCTGACCTCTAACCTCTGCCCTAGCCTTCTGCCCCTCAATACACCCCGAGATCCTTCGCCGAAACAAACTTCCCCGCATAGTGTTCCCGCACCTGCTGCACCAGATCGTCTTCCTCAGTTTCCCCCATCACCTGGTGATACAGCACCAGCAACTTAGGCCGAGCCTGCGTCGCCAGTTAAAAGCTTTTGAAGTTGACCACTGAGAACTGAGAACCGGGAACTGAGAACTGCCGCTGCGATCTGTTCCAATCCTGTGCACTCGCTGTGCAAATTCCGCCCAACGAATGTAGCAGAGAGTTCCGAGTCTCTGATGCTTGCTTCATGAAGTCCGTACTAGATGGACCTCGTACCCGCTGAATTCATCCTTTCCTTGATCCGCGTTCATCCGCGAAGATCCGCGGAGAAGAATTTCACTGTTGCACAACTCTTGCGTATTGACCGCTCCCATTCCGGCGCGTACAGTCACGTCACTTCACAACAGAAGAAACCAGCCCCGCGCGGCCGCGATCGGTCGCATAACGTTTTGCTCGACGCTTGGCTTCGCCGAAAAAAATCAAAATTTCTTTTCGTACTGGCAAAGGCCCTCCTCCCAGGGATGAATCACTATGAATGTTGAAAGTCCATGGACCGTCTACCACACCCGTTTTCTAGTGCAAGCGCGTCAACTCACCGAACCTCTCGTTTTCACCGACGCGCTCGGCCGCGAACATTCCGGCCAGCCCGGCGATTACCTCGTCGAATCCCGTGAAGGTTTCCGCCGCATCACTCCGCGGGCTGCATTCGAGGATATCTATGTACCGCTGAACCAGTTTTCTAGCGACCAAGCACCCGTCCGGGACGCCTCCCATGGCAAACCCCCGGTGCGGGCGATTCAATCCCCAACCGATCGTGTGCCGGCCCACCTTGGAGCGTCCGGGTGAGGGTCGGCTCTGCTGCACCAGCCTGGGCTCGAAGCTCGAAGCCCGTAGCTCGCGGCTCAGGCTCGCCAATTTTCCCAATTGGGTACCTATGGCACTATCAGGCCACTATATGTAGCGGTATTTTCTTGACACGTACAACGGGCGGGAGTACGTTAAGCATCCCAACGTAGTTTTTTAGACCCCGTTTCAAGGGGCCAGGACACAAAAAACAGGGGCGATTCGCAGTCTGAGGTGGCTCGCGAATCCTTCCTAAATGCGGAGACCCATCCCTCCCAAACGGATGGAACAAGCGGTGACTTCCCCCGGTCTGGCTTGCCAGGCGTTCCCCTCGGGGGGATTTATCGGATAGCAACGCCGGCGAGGATGTGGTCCGAACCGGTCAGTGAAATTGCGGTGCCAGGAGCCCCCGATGGAAAGTTTGATTCAACTCGTCGCCGAGTCATTTGCCCGTCACGGTATTGAATGTCCAACCACCGCGCTGCCGATGTCTGAATCTCTCGTTCCGGCCGAGGCTCCTCTGCCCGTAGCCATACCCGAACACAATTACCGGAAGGCCCCTGAAGCCAGCCTCGCGACCTAGGCCCCACTCGGCCAGGAAGCGCGACTCCAGAAACCCCGCGCGCACTAAGGCAAGCGGCGGGTCAGCGATCTTTTGAATGCGTAGGCTGGATTACACGACGGCGTCTGCCAACCAGCCCAGCCCCGAAGGGGCGAAACAAGAAAGCCCGGCACGGTAGTGCCGGGTAGAACACGGTTTGTGACGAGAGTCCCTTTAGGGACGGCACGACCGCACCATGAAATTTATACGAACCGCCGCCATCATATAATTTAGGAGAAGGATATGCCCGAAGTGCGCGAACAAGTTAAAAGATCAGAAGTAGCCGCCACCCCCAACCAGAAGAAGGCCCCCGGCCTCGCCTTCCGCCGCCTGTTCACCAAGCCCGGCGTTTCCCCCTACGACGAAATCGAATGGGAACTCCGTCTCGCTCAGATCACCGATGCCCAGGGCAACGTGATCTTTGAGCAAAAAGATGTTGAGACGCCCAAAGACTGGTCCATGACGGCGACCAACATCGTCGCCAGCAAATACCTTCACGGACGCCAGGACACCGGCGAGCGCGAAACCGGAGTCCGCCAGCTCGTAGCCCGCGTCGCCGAAACCATCCGCGACTGGGGCATGAAAGACGGCTACTTCCGCACGCCCGAAGACGCGTCGACCTTTCACGACGAACTCGTACACCTGCTCGTCCGTCAGCACGTAGCCTTCAACTCGCCCGTCTGGTTCAACGTAGGCTGCGATCGCATCGAGCCCGATTCCGACGCCCGCAATTGGCACTGGAACTCGACCACCAATCAAGTCGAATTCGGCGTCACTGGATACACCCGTCCGCAATGCTCCGCCTGCTTCATCAACTCGGTGAAAGACTCGCTCGACTCCATCCTCACATTGGCGAAGACCGAAGGCATGCTCTTCAAGTGGGGATCCGGCACCGGCACGAATCTTTCCTCGCTGCGCTCGTCGACTGAAACTCTAAGCGGCGGCGGCACTGCCAGCGGTCCGCTCAGCTTCATGAAAGGTTTCGATGCCTTCGCCGGCGTAATCAAGTCCGGCGGAAAAACTCGCCGCGCCGCCAAGATGGTCATCCTGAACATCGACCATCCCGACATCGTCGACTTCATCGAGTGCAAACAGAAAGAAGAAGCCAAGGCCCACGCGCTGGTCGCTCAGGGATACGACGGCTCGCATCCCGACTCCGACGCCTACAGTTCCATCTTCTTCCAGAACGCCAACAACTCCGTCCGCGTCACCGACGACTTCATGGTCGCCGTCCGCCGCGACACCGATTTCTCCACCCGCGCCATCGTCGACGGGCGAGTGGTCAAAACCTACAACGCCAAAGAACTGCTCTTCAAGTTGTCGGAAGCCACCTGGCACTGCGGCGATCCCGGTATGCAATACGACTCGACCGTCAATCGCTGGCACACATCGAAAAACACTAGCCGCATCAATGCCAGCAATCCCTGCAGCGAGTACATGTTCCTCGACGACTCCGCCTGCAACCTGGCTAGCCTGAACCTGATGAAGTTCGCCCCCAACGGCACCTTCGACGTGGAAGCCTATCGCCACGCCGTAGACATCACCATCACCGCGCAGGAAATCCTGGTCGACAACGCCGGCTATCCCACGGAGATGATCAACAAAAATTCGCACGACTACCGTCCACTCGGACTGGGCTACGCAAATCTCGGCGCGCTCCTGATGGCCGCCGGCCTCCCCTACGACTCCGACGGCGGACGCGACTACGCCGCCTGCGTAACCGCCATCATGTGCGGCGAAGCCTACTTGCAATCCAGCCGCATCGCGGAACTTTGCGAACCGCTCGCTCCCATCACCGACACCGTACAAAATCGCCTCGGCGTCACCACCGCCGAAGCCATGCCCGGCGCCGCCTGCCCCGGTTATTACATCAACCGCGAACCGTTCTTAGACGTAATAAGAATGCACCGCGCCAGCGTCAACAACATCAGCCCGAAGAACGTCCCCGCTTCATTACTAGAAGCCTCCAAAACCTGCTGGGACGAAGCCCTCGCCAACGGCGAAAAACACGGCTACCGCAACGCCCAAGTAACCGTCCTGGCCCCAACAGGAACAATTGGCTTCATGATGGACTGCGATACCACCGGCATCGAGCCGGATCTTGC
>JAYTFO010000200.1:0-15099 GCA_043734305.1 Acidobacteriota bacterium
AGAACTGTCCTATGGAACTCGTGCTGGCAAAGATACTGATCGGGTTCGCGGTTGGAACGCTGATCGGGTTAACGGGCTTGGGCGGCGGCGTGTTGCTGATGCCCACGCTCATCTTTGGATTGCACGTTCCTGCCATTATCGCGGTGGGATCGGATGCACTGTTTAATTTCTTCACGAAAATTCCCGCCAGCATTGTTCACCTCTCTCGGCGCACCGTTCGCCGAAAAGTCGTACTGGCAATGGCGACGGGCAGCATTCCCGGCTCATTCCTCGGAGTAACTTTTTTACAACACCTGCGGGTTTTGCACGGCGATGGAGTCAACGACTTCATCAAATCCGCGGTGGGTCTGCTTCTGGTGTGCATTCCAACTCTGCTGCTATTTCAGGGGCGAATCGAAGAGCACATGGCGAAGCGGCAGCCGACGTTGCAATCCTTTGTCGGCATGAGCTTCATCGGACTATTTGGCGGGTTCCTGGTCGGCATGACTTCGGTGGGTTCGGGCAGCATCATCATGATGCTACTGCTGCTGTTCTACACCTACGCGCCCAAGGTGATGGTCGGCACGGATATTGTCCACGCAGTGATTTTGACGGGTGTGACCAGTTTTATGCACTCCCGGCTTGGGAACGTGGATTTCACTTTGGTGGGCACGCTGATAATCGGATCGATTCCCGGTGGACTGGTGGGATCCTACTTAAGCACGCGCGTTCCAGTGCTGTGGCTGCGCAGGATTTTGTGCGCGGTGTTGCTGACGACTGGGGCGAAGATGCTGTGGGCGTGAAGAACCAGTTCTCAGTTCTCAGTTCCCAGTAAAAACAAAATCGCGACCCGGGCCAGGCACTCGGCATCGTCCTGAGAACTGAGAACTGAGAACTGACTTATGACTGACGACACTCTGCAACGGATTCATGCCGCGCTGGAAGCGGCTCGGGAAGTGTTGAATCGCTTCACTCCGGGCGCGATTGAGACGGAATACAAGACTGGGCACGATCCGGTCACGGAAGCCGACCGTGCGGTGGATGAGGTTCTGAAAAAGAATCTTCTCCGCGACGGCGAAGGCTGGCTGTCGGAAGAGACGGTGGACGATTTTTCGCGTCTCGACAAACAGCGCGTGTGGGTGGTCGATCCTTTGGATGGAACGCGCGAGTTTGTGCAGGGCATTCCGGAATTCTGCGTTTCGATTGCGATGGTTGAGAATGGCGTTCCGGTGGCCGGTGGAATCTGCAATCCGGCGACGAATGAGTTGATTCTGGGATCGCGCGAGGCAGGCGTAACCTACAACGGCAAGCCCGCACAGCCCAGCCAGCGGAAGGATCTGCACGGAGCACTGGTCCTCGCCAGCCGCAGCGAAGTGAAGCGCGGAGAGTGGAAGCAGTTTGAAGCGGCCGAATTTAATATCCGTCCGATGGGATCGGTGGCGTACAAGCTTGGCTTGGTTGCGGCGGGACTCGCCGATCTTACTTTCACCTTGGTTCCGAAGAACGAATGGGACGTTGCGGCCGGCGCGGCGTTGGTGGAGAGCGCGGGTGGATTTATTCTGACCCTCGACAACACACCGCTGCGCTGCAATCAGAAGAACCCGTTGCTGTCGGGATTACTCGGGGGCGGGCCCCTGCTGCGCGCTCCGCTGCTCGAGATGCTCGACCGGCACGCCCAGACGGTGGGCGAAGACAAGCCTCGCTGAAGCGGAGCTGCGGTCTATTTGTCACTCAAATCCATGCCTGCCTCACGCATCGTTTTCCTGATGTACCACGAACTGGAACTTCCCGGCAGGAAGCTGGTTCAGTCTGAACCGGGCTATGTGCGTTACATTCTGCCTCTCGAAAACTTTCAAAACCAGATGCGCTGGATGAAGAAATCCGGCTTGCGCGGACTGAGCGTGAGCGAGGCATTGCTCTATCCGAGCGAACCGAGTGTGTGCATTACGTTTGACGACGGGTGCGAGACTGATCTGATTGCGGCGACGCCGGTGCTACAGGAATTTGGTTTCCACGCGACGTTTTATCTCACGGCCGGGTTTCTCGGCACGCCCGGCTATCTCAACGCAGAGCAGGTAGGGCAGCTTGATTCTCTGGGCTTCGAGATCGGCTGCCACTCGATGACGCATCCCTATCTTTCCGATCTCTCGAACGACGAACTGAGTCGCGAGATTGTAGATGCGAAACTCGAGATCGAACAAATCGTCGGGCATGCCATCGCGCACTTTTCCTGTCCCGGGGGGCGCTATGACGAACGCACGCTGGAGACGGCTCGCCGCGCGGGGTTTCGCAGTGTTGCCAACAGCCGATTTCATGCGAATTCGTCCTCCACGAGCCCGTATGAGCTGGGACGGGTTGCGATGTTGCGCGATTCGTCACTCGAAGAGTTTGCCGCGACCTGCCAGGGCCACGGCTTGTGGAAGAAACGGCTTCAGGACGAGATCCGGCAGGGCATTCGACAGATGCTGGGGAACCGCGTTTACGACCGTCTCCGCGCCGCTGTTCTGGGCGAGGGCCGGCAGTAAGGCTGCGTTCGCAAACAGGGCTACCGCAGGGGCTGAAGCCGGATTCAGAACAAAAGCCTTATCGCAGCGGTAAACCGTTGCGCCACTCAAAAGCGAAGGCAAAAGCGGTTTTCCCGCATCTAGGGCGACGTCAACTTCTTCGGCAGCCCGAGCACCCCGAGCGTGGTTACTTTAGGGTTGGCTCTGTAATTTCCTTCCTTCCATGCCCCAATCACTTAAGGGATTGCTCTTAGGCTAGCGCCCTCAACAACAACCGAACACGCGAACTGCCCTAGTTACTAGCCGGATGCGTTTTCGTACATGCACCCACGCGAAACCAGCGCCCAGCGCGGTGTCCGATGCGACATGTACGGGCGGGTTGTACTCCAACATGCCCTCTTGGCACCTATGCCGCCTGGACATACCGCTCTAGATTCGAGGCTGAGGACTCGAGCGAAAGGTCCCCCATCTTCAGCAATCGAGGCTCGTGATGTTTAAATTGAATCGCAATTTGTTTCGCGACAGTCGTTACAGCTCTATCGCCGCTTACAGGCCCCGCATCGCTGCTTGCGCGTTGTTACTGATATGCGCATTGCTCACCGCTTCGTGCGGTTTCATCACCAATGGGGAAGCCGCACAAAAGAGTGGCGCCAACCTGATTCTTTCGGGACAATTTCCCGGAGCCGTGGCCAACCAAGCCTACAACTCAGTATTAACGGTGAGTGGCGGAAGCGCGCCTTATCAGTTCGCCGTCAAATCGGGCAGCTTGCCCGCCGGGACGAGCCTGAGCCCGGCCACCGGCTCGGTCTCTGGAACGCCCACTGTCGCGGGCTCCTACATCTTCGAGGTTGAAGTCTCTGACGCTGCCCAGAATCATCATGGCACCCAAAACTTTGCGATTTCCGTCGCCCCCGACAAGGGTGGCGGCGGCATTCACGTCGTGGTATCGCCGGTAAGTGTCAACGTTATTTCCGGCCAGACGCAGGCGTTCACCGCGGAGGTCTCAGGCACTGAGAACAGCGCGGTCGCGTGGGCTGCATCGGCGGGAACCATTTCCAATAGTGGCGTCTTCACAGCGCCGATTGTAAACACCGTGACCAACGTGTTCGTGACCGCAACCAGCAAGGCAGACTCCAAGAGCCAGGGCGTCGCAACCGCAGTAGTCGAGCCCCCTTCGGGCGGCGGGGCTTTGGCAATCAGCAACAGCAACCTGCCCGACGGCCGCACTGGAAACGCCTATGATGCAGCGTTCGCCGCGAGCGGTGGCACACAACCTTACAGTTGGATTGTTTCTCACGGCAACATTCCGCAGGGGATTACGCTGGCGCAGAATGACGGCCAGCTTGCGGGTATGCCCGGGACAGCAGGTGGCTACAACTTCACGATCAAGGTGACGGATGCGAAAGCGCAGACCGCAACCAAGACGTTTACGTTGAACATTGCGGCGGGCGGCAATCTCGACGGCCCGGCGGAACTGCCACGCGTGACGGTATCCCGTGCCATGTCCGACACTCCGGCGCCGGGGACAATCATTCCGGTCAATGCGGGCGGTGATCTCCAGGCGGCTTTGAACAGCGCTCATTGCGGAGATACGATCGAACTCCAGGCCGGCGCAACCTTCACAGGAACGTTTGTCTTCCCCGCCAAAAGTTGCGACAACGCGCATTGGATCGTCGTGCGCAGCAACGCTTCCGACAGCGCTCTGCCAGCTGAAGGACAACGCGCCAACCCGTGCTTTGCGGGAGTCGCGTCGTTGCCCGGACGTCCGCAATACACTTGCAGCAATCCGCAAAAATTACTGGCAACAATCGTCTATAACAAAACTGCCAACGGACCGATCACGATCGCCAACGGAGCCAACCACTACCGCTTGCTGGGACTCGAGATCACCCGCCTGGCAGGAGGCAGAAGCGCTCCCACCCTGATCGGCGTGGAACCGGGAGGCGTGGCCGACCACATCATTGTGGATCGCTCCTGGCTGCATGGAACGGCACAGGATGAAACCCAGGTGGGCGTTTCGCTGGACGGCACGAACTTTGTGGCAGTCGCGGATTCCTACTTCAGCGACTTCCACTGCACTTCGGGCACAGGAACGTGCACGGATTCCCATGCCGTTGCCGGAGGCATCGGCAGCCACCTGGATGGTCCGTTTAAGATCGAGAACAACTTTCTGGAAGCCTCGGGCGAATCGGTCTTCTTTGGCGGCGGCGCCGCGACCGTGACGCCGGCGGATATTGAAATCCGTCGCAACCATTTCTTCAAACCGTGGCAATGGATGCCCGGCAACCCGAAGTTCGTCGGTTCACCCGACGGTCATCCGTTCGTCGTAAAGAACCACGTGGAACTGAAGAATGCGACGCGCGTCCTGGTGGAAGCCAACCTGATGGAGAACACGTGGGGAGGCTTCAGTCAGACGGGATACGGTGTGCTGCTCAGTCCTAAAAGCCAGCACACCCGGAATAACGGCAACGTTTGTCCGCTCTGCCAGGTCACCGACATCACCATCCGCTATACGAAGATCTCGCATGCGGGCGGCGGCATACAACTGGCAACGTCGATCTCCGGAAATGGCGGGAACGGAGGACCGGCTTACCTGGGTACGCGCTGGAGCATTCATGACGTGGTCATCGACGACATCAGCAAGATCTACGTGGGAGGTGGCTCGCTGTTCGAAGTGGTGAACGGCTGGCCGGCAAATCCACTCAACACGGTGACCATCAATCACATCACCGGGTTCCCCGATCCCGACAGCCATTTGTTCATCATGGGGAACCAAACGTCGAACCCGTCGATGCACGCGTTCGTGTTCACAAATAACCTGGTCACCACGGGTCGATATCCGGTGTGGAATTCCGGGGGCGGAAAGACCAGTTGCGCGTTTTCGGACACACCGGTGAGCAGTATCGCGACCTGCTTCACCAGTTACACGTTTGGCAACAATGCCCTGCTGAGTAATCCTTCTCAATTTCCGCCCTCGTCGTGGCCGACCGGGAATTTGTTTGCGCCGGACACGAAGAATGCGGGATTTGTTCAATTCAACAATGGGATCGGCGGCGACTACGAACTCCAGCCTAACAGTCCCTACAAGAACCAGGGCACGGACCACCGTGATCTGGGAGCCGACATCGCGGGTCTGGAAGCAGCACTCGCGGGCGTCGAATAGCGTAACCAAGTCGGAACGAGGAAGAGGTCCGCGGTTGGCCGCGGACTTCTTTTTTTGTGCGCGCGGTTCGCCTTCCCAGGCACACCGACGTCGCCGGAGTGCGTGATATCATCCTTGCATTCGGTTGCGCACAAACCGCTGGCCCACTGCGACGTTGCGGGCTATCAATACGGGGCGTGGATAAGGAAGCGTGATCATCATGACTCCGCAAGCTTTTGGTCGATCCAGTCAACTTCGTTTTTCCAGCAGTTTCCTCCGGCATGGGCTGATCTCATTTTTAGTTTTGCACGGCGGCAGTTCACCGATGCTTGCGGCAGGGCCTCCAACATCCGAAAATGCGTACTGTGCGAAGGGCGACGTGCCACAGTTTGGCGAGAAGGACGGTCCCGCCCAGTTGCCCACGGCCTGCTATTACACAGGAATCGACGGGACGCCGTCGCTGGGAAAACAGATCCGCGTGTCGGCGAAGGCGGACTTCACGTCTGCGGTCGAAGGCGCGAAGTGTGGAGACACGCTACTTCTAGCAGCCGGATCGTCGTATGAAATCCGCGACGTGCCCTCCAAGAAGTGTGACAACCAGCATTACATCACGGTAAGAACCGACACTCCCGATGCAAAGCTACCGCCGGAAGGATCGCGAATTTCTCCGGCTTGGGCGGGAATCGAGCAGTTACCGGGGCGTCCGCCCTTTGCGCAGCCCGCAGGCGGCCCCGCCAAACTGCTGGCGACTCTGGTTGTAAGGCGACCGTCGGGCGTGACCGTGGGTGACCACTTCCGATTCATCGGAATCGAATGGACCACCGATGCCGGCGCCAACATTGGACGGCTGATCAGCACCGAGGGCGCCGACCACATCATCTTCGATCGCAACTGGATGCATCCCGCGGAAGGCGCGGAGGTTGGCAAGGGCGTCGGCATGATCCAGGGAACGCGCGTGATTGCCGTGATCAACTCCTATCTGAGCGGATTCAACTGTATTGCGCGTTCGGGAAAGTGCACCGATGCATCCGCAGTGGGCGGAGGGAATGGAAACGATCCAACCGGCACCTTTAAGATTGTTAATAACTATCTCGAAGCGTCGGGCGAGAACATTTTATTTGGCGGCAGCGGCGCGACAGTAAATCCGACAGACATTGAAATTCGCCGCAATCATCTTTTTAAACCGATGGCGTGGAAGGAAGATATGCCCGGATATAAACCCGCTCCGACGGGCAATCCGTACATCGTCAAAAACAATTTCGAATTGAAGAATGCGCAGCGCGTTTTATTCGAAGGCAACCTGTTGGAGAATTCCTGGGGAGGTTTCAGTCAGACCGGCTTCTCGGTGGTGCTCAGTCCAAAAAACCAGGCGAACCGGTGTTCGAAGTGTCAGGTCACCGATATCACCATCCGCTACATCCGGATCCGCAACGTGGGCGGCGTGTTTGAAATTCAGAATGGACTGTCGAAGGCAGGCGGAGAATCCGCGGGCGGCGGGCGTTACAGCATTCACGACGTTGTTGCCGACAACGTGCATGAGCAGGACTTCAAGGGACACGGCGCATTCCTCACGATCTTGTCGAACGCTCCGCCGGTGCATGAGGTGTGGTTCGATCACATCACTGCATTTGTCCCGGGACCAGTCGTGACCGTGAAAAGCGTGGACGCGAAAATCGAAAGTTTTCGGATCACGAACAGCGTGTTTTCGACCGGCGATCGGCGGCCAAGCATTGCGTCGGCAGGTGGAGGCAAGGGAAACTGCGCTGCGAATACGCAGAAAGAGGGCGCTGCAATCGCTCTCGATGCTTGTTTCAGCAACTACAAGTTCGATAAAAACCTGGTCATTGGAGGACGGGGCAGTTGGCCGTCTGGCACCCTCGCTCCGTCGGAAGGATCGGCCGGCATCCGCGAATTAAAGGATGGCGTCAGCCGAGATCCGCGGTTGTGTCGTGACAAAAGTGCGGGATGCGCCAAGGCCTCGCCGGGCGCCGGAGCCGCCGCCGATGGAAAAGACATGGGCGCCGATGTGGACGCTGTGGAAGCTGGGATTGCGGGCGTCGAATAGTACCGGCCCGATGACCTTCGTAATCGTTGCTTTCCGATACCCGTGCGGTTTCCCCTTCTACAACGCGTGGTAAGATTTTCTTAAGTTGCCAGCTCAGAACCCCAGCGATCGGAAGCACAGTCCTGTCTTCGTGATGGGCTGTCACCGTTCGGGAA
The DNA here is from genome assembly GCA_043734305.1 of Acidobacteriota bacterium. Lineage (GTDB taxonomy): Bacteria > Acidobacteriota > Terriglobia > Terriglobales > Acidobacteriaceae > Acidiflorens. The sequence goes on from JAYTFO010000200.1 coordinate 7,846, forward strand.
CAAATCTTCTCTACGACATGCTGTTGTCGTCTGGCGGGTTTGCCATCTATCGCGGCTACCTGCCCATCTACAAGACCCTGGTCCCGCGATTCGGGTCGATGGAGAACCTTGCCAACCGAAAAACAATTCTGGAGACGTGGTTGCGCAGCAAAGGCTTTCGCCGGACTGGATTGGATGTAGAGCCACTGTCCACGCGCATTCTGGACGACTGTCGCAATCCAGGAGACTTCATCCGCATTGTAATGGATGCGATCACGCAGAACCAGGGCATGTCGCGCTGGGCTGTGTACGATCCCGACAACGTTCTGCACCTGGAGCGAGTCAAGGCCGACATTCCCAATGCGATTTTTGTACACATTATTCGAGATGGCCGGGACATTGCGCTGTCGCTGAAGAGGATGGGCGGATTTTCTCCTTTGCCCTGGGATCGCGCCACTACTCCCAGCCTGGTTGCGACCGCCTTGTATTGGGAATGGATGGTGCGCACGGGCCGCGAGCACGGACGGAAGTTTCCTTCGGACTACATCGAGATTCACTACGAGGATCTGATCACCAAGCCGCAGGATGTGTTGAAGAAGCTGGGTGAATTTATCGATCACGATCTGGACTACGAGCGCATTCGGAACGCGGGACTGGGACGGGTTTCAGAAACAAATTCTTCCTTCCGCGAGGAAGGCACAAAAGAAGAGATCAACCCACTGGGCCGCTGGAAGGAACGATTGTCGCCGCGAGATGTGGCGGCGATTGAGGGCGCGGTTGGAAAGTGTCTGGAAGAGACTGGCTATGCTCTGTCGCTTCCCCCTGCGCAGCAGGCACGTGGGCTTCGCGGGGCGTGGATGCAAGCGGTGTATCCGACTTTTCTGAGCGCTAAGTTGTGGCTGAAATTGAACACGCCGGTGGGCCGCTGGTCGGATACGACAGCTCTTGAAATCGAAGACGAACCGGCGGCGGTAGCACAGTCTGCCCGTCCTTGAGCCATCGCCATGAACCCAGTCCCTGAAATATTGGAGAAACAGCAAGGGGTCCCGAACTGGCTGCCCGAAGCGCGTTTCAAGGCTCCCGTGTTCGTGCTGGGTTGCGGACGATCGGGGACCAAACTCCTGTACCACACGCTGCTCTCAGCAGGTGGTTTCGCGGTGTATCACGCCGAGAGTAATGCCTTCAATCTGATCGGCCTTCGCTTTGGAGACCTCGCGCGGCGTGAAAATCGCCGGAACCTGCTCGACCACTGGCTGCGCAGCAAACTTTTCTATCGTTCCGGTCTGACCCGCGAGGAGATCGAGCCTCGCATTCTCGATGATTGTCACAACGCGGGCGACTTCCTGCGCATCCTGATGGAAACGATTGCTCGCAAGCAGGGTGTTGAGCGATGGGCGGAGTGTACGCCGCTGCACCTGCTCTATCTTCCACTGATTAAGAAACTGTTTCCCGACGCGCGGATCGTTCACATTATCCGCGACGGCCGCGACGTCACCGTCTCGCTCGATCGCATTGGCTGGATCAAACCTTTTTCGTGGGATCGGAAGCGCAAGTTGTTGGTCCCGGCGATTTTCTGGAAATGGATTGTTGGTAAGGGCCGCCTCTTCGGGAGCCGCATGGGCTCCGATTACCTGGAAGTTCACTATGAAGATGTAGTCGAGAAGCCCCGCGAAACGCTCGCCCGCATCGGCGGGTTCATCGATCACGATCTCGACTACGATCGCATTCAGCAAAATGCTCAGGGATCGATGGTCGACCCGAACTCCTCGTTCCGTGGCGACGGACAGGGAAAGGAGTCGAACCCCGTCGGACGCTGGAGGACGGTGCTGTCCGCCGAAGAGATCGCACAGGTAGAGAACCTGATCGGCAATGAGTTGAAAAGGACTGGCTATGCGCTGGTTACTCCCGCGGGGAAGAAACACCACAGCCTTGTCGTGAGTTTGATGGGGTTTCTGTATCCGATTTATTTTGACGTAAAGCTGTGGCTGAAAACGTATACGCCGCTGGCCAAGACGGCGGATATCGGGCGCATGGGGATTTCGGATCCGCCTAAGACCGATGGGTAATATCTTCCACTGGAAACCTTCTCATGTACCGAAGTCGTAAACCAAGAATTCCCCTCAGGGCTGAAGCCCGCGCATTTGGGGGCTCTGGCGGCACGGCTAAAGTCGTGCCCTCCCGTTCTTGATTCCAAGTCTGCTCCACCTCGGTAAATGCTTCTAGTCTTCGGCGGGGCGTTCTGCGCTGGTTCGACTGCCTTGCAGCCATCCCAGGAATTTCTGTTTGCGGGCATACATGTCGCGGGCTTGATTGCGGAGCGCTCCCACGATCGGATATCGCGACTTTGTAAACCAGGGGACGCGATAGGGCGTGCAGCCATATTTTTCTTTGTACACACCTTCTCCGCCCCAATCGAAGATGGCCGCGCCGCGCTGTTTCCAGTAGCGCATGGCGTACCAGTGGCAAGCTTCATTGGGACGCAGATTCTGATACGCCCGAAAGCTGGCATTTCCCCAGAACTCGGCGATCTTGTTGAAGCCCGGATAAATTCCGGTCGCAATACACTTCCCTTCCGCATCACGCGCGCGGATCAGCAATACATTTCCGCTCGGCTCCATATTTCTGACCAGGGAACGCACGCGCTCGACCGCGTACGTCGGCACGAGAGTCTGCTTTGCGAACACGTCTTTGAGTTGCTCGTAGTATTCGTCGGCGAAGACGAGGTCGTGGGCTTCTTCAATCTTCACGCCACTCTTCTCCGCTTTGCGAACGCAGCGTCGGCAGGCGCTCTCCATGCCATTGAACAACTCGTCTTCGGATTTCGTCAGGTCGGAGCGGTAGGTGCCGTAGAATTCCGCATTGAAACCAAGGCCTTGGGCGTCGGCGAAATTGAAGTGCGCATCTGAAATTTCCATGTGCAGGCACTTCAGATCGTCCCACGCAAATTTCTCCAACGCTTCGAGGGCGCTGCGACGCGAAACTCCCTCGACGAGATTGAAGCCGATGTAAGGAGTGGTCCATCCCGGAAATGAACTGCCGAGCACTTTGAGGCCAAACTTCGCAAAGGTCAGCCCGGTGAAATATCCGAGCACATCTCTTCCCTCGCGCAGTTCGGCTAGAACCGGGGTCGCGTTTTGCGCTTCGCGGACAAATTGCAGCCACTCGCGCGTCTGAAAGACGGTGCGGTCCGCGAAGCGATCAAGGCGCTTCCAGTCGGCTGCATTGAAATCGATGGCGTGGAATTTCATTTTCTAAGCAGCGCTCCCGGCTACCAGCACATTCCCTCGTACGTCTTTACGCCTTCCGGGCGCCGCGCTGGATCCAGATGGACCAAATCAATCACAATCTGCTCGGGCTTAAGATATTTCGCCAACTGTTCTTTGCTTGCGGATTTATTTCCGAGAATGACGACCTCCGCACCACGCAGAACTCCTTCCAGATCGTCCGTGAGCACAGATCCGATGTGCGGAATCACTTCCTCGATGTACTGGCGGTTAGCGCCGGCGATCCGCCCCAGCGAAACGTCTTCATCCCAGATGCGTACTTCGAGGCCTTCTCCCATGAGCCGCTTGATCAGCTGTACTTGCGGGCTTTCGCGCAGATCGTCGGTGCCCGCTTTAAAGCTCAGGCCGAGCTGCGCGATTTTCTTTTTGCCTGTGTCCATCACCATTTCGACGGCGCGATCCACATGCTCGGCGTTGCTCGGCATCAGCGATTCCAGCAACGGCAGTTTCAAATCGAGTTCTTTCGCCTTGTACGTGATGGCTCGCAAGTCCTTGGGCAGGCAGGAACCGCCAAAGGCAAAGCCCGGAGAGAGATATGCCGGCGAGATGTTGAGCTTCGTATCGGATGTAAAGATCTTGGTTACGGTCTGCGCATCCACGCCGAGGTGCTTGCACATCGTGCCCATCTCGTTGGCAAAGCCGACTTTCAGTGCGTGATAACAATTGGAAAAATACTTGACCATCTCCGCCACCGGGATGGTGGTTTCATAGAGCGTACCGGGAGTGTCTTTGTACAGTTCGCGTAACGGCGACAGATGATTGGTGTCGCTCGCGCCAAGAATGGTGTAGGGCGGATTTAGAAAGTCGGCAACCGCGCTGCCCTCGCGCATAAACTCAGGGTTGTAGCAGACCGTGAAATCGCGGCCGCATTGCTTGCCGCTTTCTTTTTCGAGAATCGGAAGCACGACGCCTTCTGTTGTCCCGGGTAACACAGTGCTGCGCAGGACAAACACATGCGGCGCTTTCTTCTGGCGGATCACCGCGCCAATTTCCCGGGCAACATTTTCGATGTGGCTGAGGTCGAGCTTGCCATTTTTCAGGCTGGGAGTGCCCACACAGACGAAGGACACATCGGAATTCAAAACCGCATCGAGCGCGTCAGTGGTCGCACGCAGACGGCCCGCATGGTGGGCTTCCGCTACCAATTCAGCCATCCTCGCTTCGACGATCGGAGTCCGCCCCGAGCCCAGCATATCGACCTTGGCGCGACTCACGTCCACGCCGATGACCTTGTGCCCCATCGATGCAAAGCACGCGGCCGACACCGACCCCACATATCCCAACCCGAAAATACTGACGGACAAACCCATTCTTCTCTCCTCAATAATTTTCGCCGGAAGGCGAAGCAATCTCTATAAAATTGGACTTCTGAATATACCAACCCACCAATGAATGCAGAGCAAACAGCTCACCATTGGGGCTAGGACGAGGAGTCGCACTACATCCCAACTAATTGATTATACGGTAGTTACATATACATATTTCCATATCCAAGGGGTGAGGTCGGGCCTTGGCAAAAAGTGGACAAGTTTTTCCCTCTCGCGGAACTGGCGCAGGACAGATTGGGGACTACTTTCCCCGAAGATGAACACGGCGATGCCCGGAGTGTCTGGACCGCAACTTAGAAGAAAGACTGTTACCTTCGGGCGCGGCAGGATGGAAGCCGTCTTGCGCCCAAAATGTAAGATAGAGGAACCTGTGTCGTCGGAATGGCAAAACAAACTGGCTCGCTTGTCTCAGATGAACTGGGACGAAATTCGCACGCGCATGGGACAGGAATTTCACAAGCGCAGCGAACTGGCCTTCTATCGAATGGGCAGGCAACCGGCGGCTATGGTCGGCAAGTCGACGTCGCGCCAACCTGAATTCTTCTTTCGCAGTGGCGGAGCGCAGGAACGCGCCGACCTGCTGCGTGCTCACATGCCCGCCGTGGCTTTGGAAATCCTTCATCAGGCCGACGATATCCGCCGCCATCATTTCCATCTGCTGGGTTATGAGGATCTCGACTATGGCACTGAGATCGACTGGCATCTGGATCGTGTCCACGAAAAGCGTGCGCCGTTCGATCCCTGGTTCAAGATTCCATTTCTCGATTTTGCCGTGGTTGGTGACCACAAGGTGACGTGGGAACTGAATCGTCATCAGCACTTGATCACGCTCGCCAAAGCCTGGCTGCTTAGCAATGACGAGAAGTACGTCCGCGAGATTGTTGCGCAATGGCGGAGCTGGATCAAAGCGAATCCCCATCCACTCGGCATCAACTGGGGCAGTTCGTTGGAAGTTGCCTTTCGCAGCCTGTCGTGGATCTGGGTGGACCAGTTGTTAGCCGGCGCGCCCGGGCACGCCGAGTTTCATGCGGAACTGCTTCCCGCGCTGGCGCTGCACGGTCGTTATATCGAACGCTATCTGTCTACTTTCTTTTCTCCCAATACGCATTTGCTGGGCGAAGCGGTGGCGCTTTTTTTTCTCGGGACTCTATATCCCCAGATCGCGCCGGCGGCTCGCTGGCAGCGCGAAGGGTGGAGGATATTGCAGGAGGAGGCGCAGCGCCAGGTTCGTCCCGATGGCGTTTACTTCGAACAGTCGCTGCATTACCACGTGTACGCGCTGGACTTCTTTCTCTATGCACGGCTGCTGGCTTTGAAAAACGGGATGGACGTCCCGGCGGAGTATGACTCGGTAGTCGGCAAAATGCTTTCCGTCGTGCAGGCTCTTTCACAGGCAGGACCACCAGAAGGATTCGGCGACGATGATGGCGGCCGGGTTTTTAATCCGCGACGTAATCGCACCGAGCACATGACGGATCCACTGGCCATTGGGACGTTGCTCTATGACCGCAAAGATTCTGCCGCCTGCCTGACGGAAGAATCAATCTGGCTTTTCGGACAGCAGTCGGTGCAGGACTTGGTCCCACACGACACACCTCCCGTTGCGATTTCGTCCGCATTCCCTGACGGCGGCCTCTACATACTCGGGGACTCCCAGCCCTTTGCGCAGCAGATCATGGTGGATGCGGGTCCGCAGGGCGTGGGACGTTCCGGTCACGGCCACGCGGATGCGCTCAGCATGCGTCTCACCATGGATGGTCGACGCTGGCTGGTGGATGCGGGCAGCGGCGTTTATATCTCCGCCGACCCGGCTGACCGTAATGCGTTTCGTCAAAGCACTGCGCACAACACGATGCGAGTGGACGAAATGGATCAGTCCCAACCTGACGGCCCGTTTTCCTGGACCACGATTCCGCAGACCCGGCTGGAAAACTGGACTTCCGGAAAAACTTTCAGTTATTTTGCGGGCAGCCATGACGGTTATGCCCGACTGGCTGATCCCGTGACGCATTGCCGGTACATCGTCAAAATCAATGGCGGCCCGGCGCTGGTGCGCGACCTGGCGCTCGGCCAACAAGATCACGACCTGGAATTGTTGTGGCACTTCGCTCCCGATCTTGAGGTTCGCAAGGTGGATGAACGTATGCTCACGATCTCGGAGTCGGGCAACGCTGACACGGGGCGTACAGTCCTCGATTTGATCGTGCCCGACGAAACCGCATGGCCGATGGAGATCACCAGGAGCCTGATTTCTCCGGCGTATGGAAAATTCGAGTCGGCACCGCTGGTGCGCACGCATGCTCGAATGCGCCTCCCGTTAGAGACCGCTACTTTGCTGAGGCCTCATGCGGGGCCAAGGCAAGACGCGCACATGGTGAGCATGCGGCAGGCGGCCGTTCAGGCATATGAGTTGGTGGAAGAGGACGCAAATCACGGGTTCTGCTTTGCCCTCGACAAACGTCCATGGAATTTTGGGCCGTGGTTTTCCGACGCCGAACTTCTCTACTGTCGAGTTGCGGCAGGAAAACTGGTCCATCTGGTCGTGGTCGGCGGAACTTATGTAGCGTGGCAAGGCCGGGAATTGATTAAGGCGCAGGGGCCGTCCACGTTTTTCGAGTGGCGCAAGCAGGACGGATTGTTGCATGCTGAACCAGAGCCGTTTT
>JAYTFO010000201.1:0-3629 GCA_043734305.1 Acidobacteriota bacterium
AAAACGGAGACGAGGACAAATAATGAAAAAACAGAAGGGCTTCTCACTTATCGAACTGCTGATCGTGGTGGCGATCATCCTGATCATCGCTGCGATTGCAATTCCGAACCTGCTGCGCGCGCGTATTGCCGCCAATGAGTCGGCTGCGGCCAGCGGAATTCGCACCATCAACACGGCGGAAGTTTCCTACAATTCCACCTACCCGGCAACGGGCTATGCAGCCACTCTCGTGAGCCTTGGTCCCGGCGGTATTGCCGCGGCCTGCCCGACCCCACCGGTTCCAGCCACGGCTTGCTTGATTGACGGCGTGCTGGCCAGCGGCGTCAAGGGTGGCTATACGTACGGGTATACGCCAACTGTCGGCGGCGCCATCAACACGGGTTACCAGGTTGCGGCTAAGCCCACGACTGCTAACTCGACGGGCGTTCGCTCCTTCTGCTCCTTTGAGGATGCAGTGGTTCGCGTGGACCCGACCGGTGGTCTCGCGGCCACCTGCCCGGTTGCCACCACCCCGATCTAAGCGTAACTGCATCGGCAAAGTACCTGGGGAGGGTACCAGCCAAGGAGCATCGGAGCAATCCGATGCTCCTTTTATTTTTTGGAACAAATCCTAATTCTTGGGCGATAAGAAGAGTATCAAAGCGCGGCTTCCCGGTTGACACTTTGTGTCACCTAGCCACCGGCGCCGAGGGACCGGGCACCCTATTTCTATCTTCTAACGGCACTGAACCGCTGTGGCATTAGTGATTTACAACGTTACTCTAGTGGCCGTTAGCGGCTTGCCGAACGGCCCGGCACATGCAATTGTAAAGACTGACTCGCCCAGCTAAGGGGCAGGAGCTGACTTTGCGAAATACCACCTGGAAAAGCAAGGGATTTTCGTTGATCGAGTTGTTGATCGTGGTGGCGATCATCCTGATCATCGCCGCAATCGCGATCCCGAACCTTCTGCGAGCGCGGATTGCGGCTAATGAGTCGTCGGCCGCTGCGTCGATTCGGAGCATTACGTCGGCTGAAATCGCGTACAACGCCGCTTTCTCGGCCATTGGATACGCAGTTAAGCTTCAGGATCTAGGGCGGACATCGCCGTGCGTTCCGGCTCCGACCAATGCCTGCCTGTTGGATGACAGCCTTGCCAATGCCGTCCCGGGGAGCGCAGGACACAGCGGCTATCAGTTCCTGGCCACTGGGATCGTTGGTGGGTCCGCGGTGAACGACGCTTTTGTGGCCGGAGGCACTCCATTAACGCCAAACAGCACAGGTTCCCGCGACTTTTGCACCGTTACGGATGGAGTATTGCGTAGCCAGGCTACGGCAGGTGGAGTTCCACCCAACACTCTCGCCGGCTGTCAGGCTTACGCCATCGCGCAATAGAACCAGCTTGGCAACGTACCTGGGGGAGGGTACAAGCCAGTGAGCGGCCAGGGCGCAAGCTCTGGCCATTTACTTTTGTAATCAAGGGACCCCTTGTTTTCGTCTTCATTCCCGCTCCGCTTGCCTATAATCTCCGAAGAGAGATTCGCCGATACGGATTTTCCTGACATGCTAGCCATCGAAATTATTGGACTTGAAAAAACCTACCAGGTTGGATTCTGGCGAAAGCGGCCGAAGTGCGCGCTGAAACCGCTTCACCTCCAGGTTGAGACGGGGGAAATTTTCGGCTTCCTGGGGCCCAACGGCGCGGGGAAGACCACGACGCTGAAGATGTTGATGGGCCTGACCTTCCCCACCGCTGGCTCGGCTCGGATCCTCGGCATGGACTTCCATGATCCCCGCGTCAAGGCTCGGATCGGTTTCCTGCCGGAACAACCCTATTTTTACGATTACCTGACCGCTCGCGAACTACTCAATTACTACGGGCGGCTCTCCGGAGTACCGGGAAACGAACGCGGCGGCAAAGTCACGGCGATGCTGGAACAAGTCGGCCTGGGGGACGCCGCGAATGTGCAACTACGCAAGTTTTCCAAGGGAATGTTGCAGCGTGTGGGCATCGCGCAGGCAATCCTGCACGATCCCGAGGTGGTCTTTCTGGATGAACCCATGTCGGGCCTCGACCCGATGGGCCGTCGTGAAGTTCGCGACCTGATCGAGCAGCTGAAGAGCAGAGGCAAGACAGTCTTTTTCTCCACTCATATCCTGTCGGATGCAGAGGCGCTCTGCGATCGAGTGGCCATTCTCAACCGCGGCGAATTGCGCGGGGTGGGCGCGGTGGAGGATCTCACGTCCAGTGTAGAAGGCAAAGTAGAACTGGTGTGGCACGGAACCGTTGTGCCGGCCGCATTGAAGGCGGTACTTGCCCAGTGCCACGTGACGGGCGACACCGTGCGAGCGATTCTTTCCGAACGCGACCAGGATGCGGCGATTGATATTTTGCGACGGGAGCGGCTGCGTTTGATTTCACTGATTCCAGTCCGCACGTCGCTGGAAGAATATTTTGTGGCACAACTGGCAAAGTCGTCCGCGGCAGGTTCGGAGGTCGTGGCATGAACGGACGCATTTTTTCCATCGCGTTCAACACTTTTCGGGAAGCGGTTCGCGACCGCGTACTTTACAACCTGGTTGCATTTGCGGTGTTGATGAGCGCGGGTGCAATCCTGGTGGGCCAGGTCTCGCTGGGCATTGAGCGTCTAGTGGTGGTGAATCTCGGGCTCACAGCGGTCTCGCTCTTTGGGATTGTGATTGCCATCTTCATTGGCATTGGTCTGGTGTCCAAAGAAATCGACAAACGCACGCTTTATACAGTGCTGTCCCGGCCAGTGCGGCGCTGGGAGTTCATCGTCGGCAAGTTTTTCGGCCTCGCGGGCACGCTGGTGGTGAACACGCTGTTCATGGCGCTCGGAGTTTTTGGCGCCCTCCTGTACGTTTCCCATCACTATGAGCGGGCCGACGCCTGGATTCTGGTCGCGCTTTTTTTCATCGTGCTGCAGTTTCTGATCGTGACCTCGCTGGCGCTTCTGTTTTCATCTTTCTCTTCGCCCTTGCTGTCTGCGATCTTTTCGTTTGCATTTTTTGTGGCCGGCAGCTTTGCGGAAGACCTGCGGAGTTTTGCGGGTATGGCCCAGGGCCTCCAGCACTGGCTGGCCACCGCCGCAGCCTACATCGTGCCGAACATGTCGGCACTCAACGTCATCACCCGGGTCGCGCATGGCGATCCCATCTCCGGACAGCTGGTGCTCTACAACACCGCGTATGCTCTCGTGTATTCGGTGATGGCGCTGAGTGCGGCCGTCTTGATTTTTGAACGCCGGAACCTGAAATGAAGTTCTCGCGCAGGCCGACCATAGTCGCGACTCTGGTGTTGGTCGCCAGCCTGGCGGCATCGATCAGCCTATTACATCGTGTGGACGCAGTCCGGCACGATGCAGCGGCGGAGGACGTGCTGTACATTTCTTCCCCCACAGCCGTGAAGCGGCTCAGCCTCGGCTACAGCGGATTTATGGCCGACATTTACTGGACGCGGGCGGTCCAATATTTCGGAGGCAAACACTACCTGGGCGCCACCGAATACAAGCTACTCGGTCCCTTGCTGGAAATCGCAACCACTCTCGATCCGCAATTACTCGTGGCCTACGAATATGGTTCGAACTTCCTGGCCGATAATCCACCCCAAGGCGCGGGCGAACCGCAAG
>JAYTFO010000202.1:0-13560 GCA_043734305.1 Acidobacteriota bacterium
GATGACAAAATTTACTGGATCGTGGAAGAGCCACCCACGATGAGCGCAGCAAAGAGCCCGAGCGAAGCCAAGGCCACCTGCTGTTTGTTGCGTCTTGCCAGACCGCAAGATTCGGATAGACCGCACGCTCTTGTTCGCATCAACATGATTGCAAGAACTGAGAACTGAGAACTGTTACCTAAGACCTGTGACCTCTCCTATGTCCTTCGACCTCGACTCCGCCCTCCGCCGCAAGCTCGGCTACAGGCTCATCGATCACATCGACGCTTTCTACTCTTCCCTGCCCGACCGTCCCGTACAGCTGCCGGCCGACCAGCGAAGTTTTGGTCCTCTCCACGATCCCATGCCGGAGGACGCTGCTGATCCAGCGCAGGTATTCGACGAAATCTGCCGCGACATGGTCGACCAGGGCTTCCACGTCCCCGCGGCAAACTACTTCGGTCTGATGAATCCCACGCCCACGTACATGGGTTTTCTGGGAGAAGCGTTGGTCGCAGGATTGAATCCGCAACTGGCGACCCTCGCTCGCTCGCAACTCGCGTCCAAAATTGAAGTCGAGACGCTCCACTGGATCGGCGAACGCGTCGGCTGGCCCGCCGCTTTCAATGGGACATTCACCAGCGGCGGCAACGAAGCCAACTTCAGCGCCCTGGCGCTGGCGCTGGCGTGGAAGTTTCCTGACGCCATCGAAGATGGTATCGCCACGATCGGCGCGCAGCCTGTTGCGTACGCGTCATCCGAGGCGCACCACTCGCTCGACAAATCGGCCGGTCTGCTCGGAATCGGACGCAAGGCGTTGCACCGGATTGCAATCAATGATCGCATGCAACTGGATCCAAGCGCGTTGAATACGGCCATCGAATCCGACATCAGCGCAGGGCGAAAGCCATTCTGCGTGGTCGCGACTGCCGGAACGACCAGTTCGGGCATCATCGACGACTTGCACGCTATCGCCGATATCTGCCAGCGCCACCAGCTCTGGCTTCACGTCGATGGCGCGTATGGCGCGTCGCTGATCTTCTCCGACAAACATCGCCATCTCATTCGTGGAATCGAACGAGCGGATTCGATCACCATCGATCCGCACAAGTGGCTGGCGGTACCGTTCGCGGCCGGAGTCATCCTGACGAGTCGTCCCGAGATTCTGGAACGGGCGTTTTCGGTCTTTGCGCCATATATGCCAAAAGCGGCGGGTGCAGTATTGCCCGACAACTCAAAGATCAGCACGCAATGGACTCGTCGCATGAACGCCATGAAGTTGTGGCTTACCCTCAAAGTGCACGGCAGAAAAGCGTATGAAGATCACATCGACCGGCAGATGAATCTGGCGCGTGGCTTCGCCGATTGGGTAAGTGGGTCAGAGCAATTCGAACTGTCGGCACCCATGGTGGTGCCGATTCTCAATCTGCGGGTGAAGGGAATTACAGATTCCAGGCAACGTGCCGCGCTGCACAACGCCATCGTGGACGAAGTCACACGCGACGGCCAGCGTTGGATCTCCGAAACAATAGTCAAGGGCGAGAGCGCAATCCGCGTGATGGTGATCAGTTATCTGACCGAAGAACGCCACCTCCAGGCTCTGCAAGAAGCGCTCGTGAAGGCAGCCAGCTCACGGCTGTCAGGTGTCAGCTCTTAAAAAAACATAATCTAAGATAGAACCATACATGCGGCAGAGACAGCAAAGCGCTACCGACCCAGTGCCCGCAGGGCGCTACGGTAGCGCTGCCATTATCGATCTCCAACTGCTGTGAGCATGACCAAGCCCGCCCACAACTTCAAGTGATTGTTTAGGTACGTCTCGGAGCGAGAACGCGCGAACTCTACTTCGTCTCTTCAGCGTCCTTTTTCTCGGCAGTCTTCTTGGGCGCGGCTTTGCCTTCCTTATCGGGGCCAAAGTTTTTTGACAGATAGTTCAAGAGCGCGGCGCGATCGGAATCCTGCACCTCGGCTCCGAGGCCGATCATCTTGTCGAGTTGATTCGACCACTCCTGCTTGGTGAAATGTTGCTCCGTGATCCGAGCGGCGTTGTGACACTGCGTGCACGTGGCCTTCACCTTGGACTGCATGGGTCCCGGCGGCAAGGCCTTGGTTTGCCCGACGGCCACACTAAGGGATGCGAACAGAAATACTGCAAAAAAAAGAAAAACTCTCTCGGACAAGCTGGGTCCCCACGTACTCACGGCCTCTGGAGCCGATTAGAGTCACCCCCACCGGGTGCTGCCTCCATGGTAGGGGCGAAGGTGAATTAGGGTCAAGCACTCGTAGGAATTGAAGAGTAGCGCCGGCGTCTCGCCGTCGTATGGTGGCGGGATCTCAAACCTCGGCGCGACGGTTTGAACATGCGCTGAAGGTGTCGAAGGACGCTTTGCTTCCCACCTGTGGGGGCGGGACGCCCCCACGACAGCCGGCGAGACGCCGGCGCTACACAAGCGTTACCGCCGGTCCAGCATGCGCAGCGCTTCGAGCGTGGTATTCCCGACGATCTCCAAACTGCGCGGACTCACCTTGTCCACTGTGTCCTGCGGGGTGTGATGGAAGACGTTGTTGTAACCGTAGTCGAGGTCGATGACGTCGAGGCTGGGCACGCCGCGCTTTACAAACGGCATATGATCGTCTTCCACTCCGCCGGCAAGTCCGTAAAAGTGCGACTGCACTCCTCCGCGCTCGGCGGCTGCGTACATCAAGTCGGTGAGCCAGGGAGTGGAATTGGTGTCGCGGAGAATGTTGAGGTCGGCATCGCCGATCATGTCCATGACCAGCAGGCCTTTGATCTTTTTCAGCGTGCCGTCTTTCTCCCACCGCTCGGCCAGATGGCGCGTGCCGTAGAGACTGTCAGTATCCGACCACTGTCGGACTGCCTCTTCTCCATCCGTCCAAACCAGCCAGACGCTGTATCCGTCGCGCTTCTTGCCGCGCAGGTGATTAGCGTACTCAAGGAGAATCGCAGCCGACGAACCACCGTCGTTCGCGCCCACGAATCCCACTTTGCGCAGCGGATAATTCGTGTCGTAGTGGCCCATGATCACGATGATGCCGTCTTTCGTTCCCGGATATTTTGCGATGATGCTCCGCACCGGGAACTTCCCTTCCACCGTGTCGGCGGTAAAAGCATCGTCTTCGACCTGATCGCCCTTCAGATGCGCGGTGATGTAACTCTCAACTTTTTTGTGATTCTCGCTCCCCATGGGACGCGTTCCGAAGGCGACGATATCTTTGATGTATTGGAAAGTGCGCTTGGAGTCGATCTGCGGGAGTGGGCCTGGATCGGGGGGCGCGGGATCAGATACGGGCGCGGGAGAGCTGCCTGCGGCTTTGGGAGTTTCTGCCGGAGTTGACGGCGATCCTTTGCTGCACGCAGTCGTCGCGAGGACGAATATCACGAGCAGGAGAAAACTCAAATGCAGCGATTCATACCGGCTTGCGCGCGGCTTCCCTTCCCTGCTGCGGGGGCGGGACGCCCCCGCGACAGCCGGCAAGATGCCGGCGCTACAAATACCGTTCTGTTGCTTCATGCCTTCCCCTGTGACCTCTGTGACCCCTGTGGTTAAGAATTCTTCTTCTCTTCCCGCTTTTTCCGCTGCGCAGGATGCACTAACCACGCGATGCCGATGCTCAGTACATACAGCGCCACCATGGGCGCCGCAAAAACACACATGTTCAGGATATCGGTGGTGGGCGTGAGAATGGCCGCGACCACGAAGATTCCGAGGATGGAATAACGCAAGTTTCGCCACATCCACCCCGCCGTCACGATTCCCATCAGCGACAGAAAGAAAACCAGAATCGGCATTTCAAAAATCACGCCCAACCCGACGATCACCGCCAGGAACAGCGAACTGTACTCGCCCAGCGTGATCATGGGCTGGAATTCCTTGCCATAGCCGATCAGGAATACGAGCGCCTGGGGCAGGACCAGCTTGTATCCGAAATATCCACCGGTGAGAAAGAGCGCGACGGTCGAGAACATGAACGGAAAAACGTAACGCTTTTCGTTGCGATAGAGACCGGGCGAAATAAACAACCACACCTGATACAGCACAAAAGGCGAAGCCACGAACAATCCGGCCATCAAGCCGACTTTCATATACAGATTGAAAGGCTCGGTCGGATTCAGATAGACCAGTTTTGCGTCGATATTGTTCTTGTGCAGCGCGTCGATCACCGGACGCTGCATGATGTCGTAGATCCGCTCGGAGTATCGCCAACAGACGAGGAACCCGCCCGCCATGGCGACGATCGAGTAGATGATTCTTCGCCGCAATTCCTCGAGATGTTCGAGGAAACCCATAGCCGGCATTTCGTCTTTCAATGGATCGTTCACGGAGGAGGATTCCGTCGCCTCAGGCATCGGGAGCCACTTTCGGCATGATAGGGGGCTCTGGATCAGCCGCAGGTTCGGCAACAGCTTCAGCCTCGGCCTCCGCGGCTTTCAACTGTTCGGGCGGTGGCGGGTTGAAAATTCGGCTGGCCAGCGAATTGAGCGGCGCGTGGAGCGGCGGCAGGTATTGCGGCTTCACCTCGGCCTCCAGCGAATTAATTTCCGACTCGATCTGCGCCTTGAACTCGTTCGAGGCTCGCTTGAACTCGTTCATGAAGCGCCCGATCTGGCGTCCAACTTCCGGCAGCCTCTTCGGCCCGAAGATCAGCAGTGCCAGAATGAACAGGAACACCATCTCTGAAAAGCCAAGATTCATATTGTCATCATAAATGCCGTGGAAGGGCGGCGGCAACGCGGGGTTCGGAGTAGCCCGGCAGCAGCGCTTTTCGTCAGCCTTGGGTTTCCCGGATTTTCATCGACCACCCAGCGTGTACCCGATCGAAAGACCATAGCGGACGGCGCGTCCAGAGCTGAATTCCTGGTTGTCGTGGATCAGGTAGAGGTGAGCCTCCGGCCGCACGAAGAAATTTCTGCTTGGGTATATCTTCAGGCCGGCGCCAAAATGTCCCATGAAGTGATTGATGGTGACGAAGTTTTTACAAGTATAGAAATCGCAAGTCTGGAAAGGCTGGTAGTAGCGCGTCGCCTCGGAACCGATGCCCGCCAGCATTTCCATGTAAGTGCGCGTAGCCAGCTTGGGCGCGTAGATCGCGTTGAAATCGAAAAACATCGGACGATACGGCTGGACTCCCTGATATTCGCCGCGAGTCGCCTTCCAGGCAAATTCACCCTGCACGCCGAGGCCTTTGAAGAACAGCATGTCCGCGCTGAAGCTGGGATACGCGCCGCCGGTGAGCGATTGCGGTGCGTGATTGCCCGTGGCCTCGTTGGCCGAAGGCGCCGTCAGCGTATTGATGCCGAAGGCGAGGTCGATCTGCTGTTGAGCTAACAAAGAACTGCAAGACGCCGCGACCACGGCGCAGGCAAGAATCTTGAAACGAACGAAAAGTAATCTCGTGTGGCGCACATCGAACCTCCGAAAGTGGGGCTCCCTGGCAAAGTTGGATGCACGCAGCGCACCTGGTGCTGCCCGAACGCCGACGAAGATCAATGCATCCACAACCGTGGAAGAGCAGCCCTTCAGGGCCGCGTAGTCCAATTAATTTGTGCAGGGGCTTCAGCCGCGAGAGAACCATCAGGACTCTCTCTAATACGCCAGCAATATCCGCAAATCCCTCAGATTATTGCCCGTAGGACCGGTCACGATGGCATCGCCCAGCGCCTCGAAGAGAGGGTTTGCATTGAAGCCGGCGAGCGCCCCGCGCACAGCTTCCGAACCGCCGACGCGCTCCAGTGTCGATCCGTCCACCACGGCGCCCGCTGCCGGGCTGTTGCCGTCGATCCCATCGGTCCCCGCGCTGAGCAGGGTGATATCCTCCCCAGCAATCTTCGTAGCGCAGGCCAGCGCGAATTGCTGATTGCGCCCGCCCATACCTCCGTTGCGCACGCTGACCGTTACTTCGCCGCCCGAGATCAGACACACCTTCGACACTGACTTACGTAGTTCGCGCAGACAAGTTAGTAAGTAGTCGGCCGCTTTCTCATAGTCCCAGTCATCGCAGGAGTTATCGACCTCAACCGCAAAGCCCGCCTGGGTTGCGGCCAGAGTCGCTTCCTCGACAGCCACCTGGTTCGAGAGCACCGTCCACCAGCGCGCCCGCACAAACGCCGGGTCGTCGGATTTCGGCGTCTCCTCGATCACATGTTGATGGAAGAGGTCGGCAACCGACTTCGGAAACTGGTCGATCAGCCCGTACTTCGCGACGACGCGTTCGCAATCGGCAATCGACGTGGAATCGGGCATGGTCGGACCTGACGCAAGCGCATCGGGCGTGGCGTCTGGCACATCAGAGACCAGAATGGAAACCTGCTGCGCCGGGTACCCTGCCTGCGCGAGGCGTCCACCCTTCACCGCTGACAGATGCTTGCGAACCGCGTTGATCTCGGCAATCGGCGCTCCGCAATGAACCAGCGCGCGATACGTAGCGGCCAGATCGGGCAGGGAAATCTCGTCATCCATGGGCTTCTCGACAATCGACGAACCGCCTCCGGAAATCATGAAGATGACGAGCGATGCCGCATTGAGAGCGTCTAGCGATTTCAGAATCGCATCCGCCGCCCTGATCGATTCCGCAGTGGGCGTTGGATGACCTCCCTGAAAATAGCGGTAGCCATGAACCTGACTCGCCGGCTGAACCGAGGAAGCAACAATGCCCTCAAGGCGGCTGCCCACGCGGGATTCAAGCGCCGCAACCATCGTGTGGGCGGCCTTGCCGATCGAAACCACCAACACGCGCGAATAGGAATCAAGATCGTACAGGTCCTCGCAGATGCGAAGGACTCCGCGCTCACAACTCACGCGGCTGGCAAACGCGCTCTCGATCGAAGCGTTCTTCAACCCAGCCGCAAATATCTCGCGCGCGACATCACGCATCTGACGGAACTGCTGTCGCCGTTCGGGAGTGATCTCCGTCATGCTCGGGAATTATAGGGTAGCAGCGCCTCGGCGGCTGTCGAGCGGGCGACTCGCCCGGTCCGTCAGCGACGCCTATGCAGTTTGCTGAAAAACTCGCCGTTGCTCTTGTCTTTGGGTGGCGCAGTGGTTTACCGCTGCGATAACAGCTTTGTGTTGAATCCGGCTTCAGCCGCTGAGGTCGTACTCTTCTCTTGGCGACGACTTTTTCCGCAGCCTCTATAGTCAGAAAAATGCCGGCGGGGCGCCGGCGCTACGGTTGCGGCGCCAGCAATTCTCTGGTCCAGTGTTCGATCGCCTCTCGCATTTCTTTCAGACGCCCTTCAAAAAAATGATCTCCCGCATCGATGCGCACGAGTTTCTTTGGATCGCCAAACGTGTCGACCAGCGCTTCGAGTTTTCCCATAGGCCCGAACTGGTCGCGCGATCCGCTGACAAAAAGTTTCGGCTTCGAACAAGACCGCAAGAAGTCGAAGTCATACACGCGATCGTCCACCGGCGTCGCAGGCAGACCCAATCCGATCAGAGCAGTCACCCGCGCGTCCGGACAAGCCGCCCGCAACCCCACCGCCGCTCCAAACGAGAAGCCGGCAAAAATAATCGGCAACGTGTACTCGCGCTCCATCCAATCGAGGGCCGCGCGCACGTCGTCCACTTCGCCCACGCCGTGAGCATGTTCCCCTTCGCTGAGTCCGGTGCCGCGGAAGTTGAAGCGCAGAACCGGAAATCCGAAATGTTGCAGCGCCTTCATGGTGTGAAAGACGACTTTATTGTGTAGCGTCCCGCCATAGACCGGATGCGGATGACAGACCACCGCCGCGTGCGTAGCATTCGGCGACCCCGCATTCAGCAAGGCTTCGAGGCGTCCGACTGGACCGTCGAGAAAAAGCGAGCGGATGCTGGTGGATTCAGAGTTCATGTCCGTCGTTAGTCGGTGGTCGTTAGTCGTTAGTATTGCAGAGTCCGCTACCAACGACTAGCGACTAACGAGCAGCGACTGCTACGCTGTTTCCATGGACTTGTTCGCCCTCACCCGCCGCCTGGTGGACATCGAGTCGACGACGCCCAACGAAGGCGCCGTCGGCAACTTTCTGTGCGAAGAACTGCGCCACCGAGGCTTCGAAGTTAGCAAGATGCGTGTCGAAGGCCTGCGCGCCAACGTCCTCGCAATTTTGCCCGGCCATCCGAATCCCGAAGTTGTCCTCTCGACGCACATGGACACCGTGCCGCCATTCATCCCCTCCTCCGAAAACGAAACTCGCATCTTCGGACGCGGCGCCTGCGACGCCAAAGGCATCATCGCCACGCAGATTTTTGCGGCAGAAAAATTACGTGCCGAAAATATTCACGTCGGCCTCCTTTTCCTGGTCGGCGAAGAACGCGACTCCATCGGAGCGAAAGTTGCCAACAATTCTCCCATCGGCTCGCGCTTCATGATCAACGGGGAGCCCACCGAAAACCGTCTGGCCAGCGCCACCAAAGGCGCACTGCACGTAGAACTCATCACCCGCGGGAAAATGGCCCACTCGGCCTATCCGGAACTGGGAGAGTCGGCCATCGACAAAATGGTCGAGGCCCTGCATCGCCTGCACGCGATGAAACTTCCGGAAAATCCCGACGTAGGTCCATGCACGAAAAATGTAGGCTCGATTCAAGGTGGCCGCGCCCCCAACGTAATCTCCGACAGCGCGACCGGCGATCTGTTCTACCGCCTGGTCGGCCCCGCCGACGAATTGCGCCGCGAGATTCTGGAAACCGTCGGCAACCTTGCCGAAGTCCACTTCACCCGCGAGACTCCCTTCATGAAACTGCGCACTCTAGAAGGCCTGCCCACCATGGTCGCCGCCTTCACGACGGACATCCCGTCAATGCCTGCCTGGGGCGAGCCGCTGCTGCTCGGACCAGGATCAATTCACGTAGCGCACACTGAAGGCGAGTACGTCGCGAAGAAACAGCTGCAACAGGCGGTGGAGTTGTATGCGGCAATGACGCGGCACTTGCTAAAGGCCTAGCAGTCCGTGGTGAAAGTCGAGCTTCGTATCAGGGCATGCCTTCACAGGCTGCGGAAAAACTCAAAAATGTGTGCACTACCGTGAGAAATGTGCGCACTACCGTGAGAAATGTGCGCACTGCCGTGGAAGAGCGGCCCTTCAGGGCCGCGTACGTCTCGTAGATGGATCACGGGCTTCAGCCCCCGTGGCATCTCTTCGAGATTCGCAAGTTGACATCCACCGTCAAAGCACGTAATATAGTGCTGCACATATTTACGTGCTCCCATGAAAGCGAACATCACTCTCAAACTCGACGCCACTTTGCTCCGTGAGGTTCGGGTTCTGGCGGCCCAAGAAGGCACGTCCGTCAGCGCTATGCTCGCCGTTCGCCTCGAAGAAATCGTACATCAGCGCAAGACCTACGATCAGGCCCGCAAGCGTGCTTTGGCGCGCCTGGAACGAGGACTCGACATTCGTTGGACTCCTCCCCGCTCCCGCGATGAGCTTCACGAGCGTTGACCCGCGATTGATTGAACATGGCTGACAAGTATTTCGTCGACACCAATATCTTGATTTATGCGCACGACCCCTCCGCTGGGGTTAAACATGGCCGCGCTCGCCAACTGATCGCGCAACTATGGAGCACGGGCGAAGGCGTACTGAGCACGCAAGTCTTGCAGGAACTCTGCGTCAACCTGCGCCGCAAACTCGCCCGCCCGCTGCCCGTGGACGAGATCCGGCAGTTGGTTCAGGACTACCTAAGCTGGGAGATTGTGGTCAACACGCCCCAATCGGTCATTCAAGCTCTAGACATCGAGGTGCGCTATAAGATTTCTTATTGGGATGCCCTGGTCCTACAGGCTGCTGAAACTTGTGGCGCCTCGGTCATCTATTCCGAGGACTTGTCGGCAGGACAACGCTACGGTGCGGTGCGGGTGGTGAATCCGCTGAAAGCGTAGCAATGGCTGTGAGGGCGCGAGTACACGTCACAACTTCAACGCCCTTCGCAATGACCACGCACAAGCAACTCTCGCGATAGACTGACTCAGTGACCTCTTCTTCCCCGAACGCCCTAGCCCGCGCCTCCTCCTCCTACCTCCGCTCCGCCATGCACCAGCCCATCCAGTGGCATGAGTGGGGCGAGGAAGCCTTTGCTGCGGCGAAGCGCGATAACAAACCCATCTTGCTGGATATTGGGGCGGTGTGGTGTCACTGGTGTCATGTGATGGACCGCGAGTCTTATGACGATCCCGAGGTGGCGAAGATCGTCAACGAGAACTACATTGCGGTGAAGGTCGACCGCGACGAGCGTCCGGACATCGACGCCCGCTATCAGATCGCGGTGAGTTCGCTCACTGGACAAGGCGGCTGGCCGCTCACCGGATTTCTCACGCCCGACGGCAAGCCGTTCTATGGCGGAACGTACTTCCCTCCGCAGGATCAATACGGACGTCCGAGTTTCAAGCGCGTGTTGCTGTCGATTGCGCAGGCGTATCGCGAAAAGAATGGCGAGGTCGTGGAGCAGGCCAACATGGTCACCAACTCGATCGCGCAGGCAGAGTCGTTTCCCGGCGGCCGGGGCGATGTTTCTGCCAAGGTGATTGACGCGATTGTAGAGTCGGCGGTCAAGATGTTCGACGAACGCAATGGCGGATTCGGCAACGCGCCCAAGTTTTCGCATCCTTCCTTGCTCGATCTGCTGATTGATTATCAGGCCCGCACGGGCAGCGAAGCCTTGCGCGACGTGATCGTGATCACGCTTGAGAAGATGGCGCGCGGCGGCGTCTACGACCAGCTTGCCGGCGGATTCCATCGCTACTCGGTCGATGAGCGCTGGATCGTCCCGCATTTCGAGAAGATGTGCTACGACAACTCCGAGTTACTCAAGAACTATGTTCACGCCTGGCAGGCAACGGGCAACGAATTCTTCGCCGAGGTTGCGCGCGACATGATCCGCTGGATGGACGAATGGCTCAGCGACCGCGACCACGGCGGCTTCTACGCCTCGCAGGATGCCGACTACTCCATGGACGACGACGGCGATTACTTTACCTGGACCCTCGCCGAAGCAACCGCAGCGTTGACTCCGGAAGAACTGGAAGTTGCCGCGCTTCATTACGACATTGGCGAAATCGGCGAGATGCATCACGATCCGGCGAAGAATGTGCTCTTCATCCACGCAACCGTGGACGAAATTGCGCGTCGGCTCAGCGTGGGCAAAAGCGAAGATCGCGTCCGCGAACTGCTGGCGTCAGCAAAGAAGAAAATGTATGCCGCCCGACTTACTCGGCCTACACCCTATATCGACAAGACCATCTATGTTGGATGGAACGCGATGTGCGTCTCGGCTTACCTGAAAGCCGCGCGGGTACTGGAGATTCCTGGCGCGCTGCACTTCGCACTGCGCTCGCTGGATCGGGTGCTTAGTGAGGGATGGAGTGGCACGGCAACTGCGACTTCAAATTCAACTGCAACTTCAACGGCGGCGGACAAGAGTGTCAGCCCCACACTTACGCTCAAGCATGTCATCTCTTATTCCGATCCCGCGGCGGAACATCGCGACACCGCGGGTGTGCTCGACGACTCTGCCTTCACCGTGATCGCCTGCCTTGACGCTTATGAAGCTACCGCCGCGTTGACCTACTTCCACTTCGCGCGCTCGATTGCCGACGCGATGGTGGCGCGCTTCTACGATTCAGATGCCGGAGGCTTCTTTGACACTGACACTGCGCGCGCCGAATCAGGCGATCCCGCCGACAAACAAGCACCGCTTGGCATCCTAGGCACCCGCCGCAAGCCGTTTCAGGATTCGCCCACGCCTGCGGGCAATCCAGCGGCGGCGATTGCGCTGCTGCGTCTGCATGCCTATACCAATGAATCGTCCTATCGCGAGCAGGCGCAGCGAACTCTCGAACTGTTTGCCGGAGGCGCGGAAAAATATGGAATGTTCGCCGCCACTTACGCACTGGCAGTGGCGCAGTACACGCAGCCGCATACACAAGTCGTCATCGTCGGACAGGACGAAGTTGCCGATCGTCTCCATCGAACCGCACTCCGCTCCGTGTCGTTCAGCAAAGCGGTGGTTCGGTTTTCGCACGGCGCGGTCATTCCGCAAAATCTTCCTCCCTCGTTGGCGGAGACGATTCCAAATCTTCCCGCTCTGCGCGACGGTCGTTCGTTCGCGGTGGTGTGTTCCGGATTCAGCTGTCAACCGCCAATCTTTGATGCCGCCGAACTCAGCAAGCAGTTAGGAACCAAGGCGAGTCCGGTAGCTTAGCTGCCGAGTGAGGAGCGTGATGCGCGTATTGATATAGCGATTGCCGATTGGCTTCCTTCTGATGGGGTTGGTATTCAAGACCATGCTACTTCTCGCGTGGAGGTTGAGGCCGTCCGCCTTGGTTCGACGGTGGTTGTTGCTTTACGACCCCGGTGCCGAGCGCTTCGCTGAGAAGGTGACCAAACTTGTTTTTCGTTCACGAGCGGATCGGTCCGAGTCATGCTGAGTCGACCCTGTTTTGCATATTCCTGGTTGTGGGATTCGGCATCGAATGTCTTCTAGTCGGCTTCGTGCTCCAGTGGATCTTGCGGCGGGCATATGGCCGATCGGGCACACCCTGAACACTGCGACGCAACGATTTATAGGCGCGACCCGCCAATTGCCGCAGCTCGGCCTGTATAGTTTCAAATCGACCCACCGCCCGCATTGCGCCGACCGCAACTCGTGTGTTAGCTTCGACTTGCAGAGGTTCAGCTTGCGACACACAGTTCCGACTGGAATGGACCGCAAGGAAACGGAAGCATACTTGCGGCTCGATCCTGCGCGGCTCCCCAGGCATATCGCCATCATCATGGACGGAAACGGGCGCTGGGCGCGGCGTCGCCACATGCCGCGCGTGGCGGGACACCGTGCCGGCGTCGTCTCCGTGCGTTCGACCGTCGAGACAGCCGCCCGCATCGGCATTCCCGCGCTGACGCTCTACGCGTTCTCCGAAGAAAACTGGAAGAAGCGTCCGCGGACCGAAGTCGAGTTCCTGATGCGCCTGCTCTGCCGCTTCCTTAAAGCCGAGATCAAGACTCTCAACCAAAATAATGTTCGCCTGGAGTACATTGGCCGCAAGCATGAACTGCCCGAGTCGGTGCAGAGCGAGATGGAGTACGCGCGCCAGGCTACGAGCGGCAATCGCGGGATGGTGCTGACGCTGGCTCTGAACTACTCCGCGCGCAGCGAGATTGTGGATGCGTTCAAGTCGCTCGCCGAAGCGGCCGCGCGCAACGGCGGCCTGGAGCATCTCAAAGTCGATGAGCAACTGATCAGCGACCATCTTTACACACGCGGCCTGCCCGATCCCGATCTTGTAGTGCGCACCAGCGGCGAGATGCGGCTCAGCAATTTTCTGCTGTGGCAACTGGCTTACGCGGAAATTTACGTGACACAGACTCTGTGGCCGGATTTTCGCGGCGTTCACCTGCTGGAAGGCATTGAAGAATTTCAGAAGCGCGAACGGCGCTATGGCGGGCTCGGCAACGATCATGCACACGCGCCCGTCCGCACCCACCCCGAGGCGAAGCGTTGATCAAGCGCGTCGCTACGGCAGGCGTCCTCATTCCTGTTGTCCTTCTCCTCGTCCTCAAGGCTCCCCTGTACGTGATGGCGATTG
>JAYTFO010000203.1:0-9643 GCA_043734305.1 Acidobacteriota bacterium
GACGATCGCGGCTCCAACTTTTTCGGCGGCACCGCGATGCTGTCGGTCGTGCGTGGCAGCCACACCGTGCGCGCCGGAGTGCAAGTATGGGGGCAGCACGATCATCAGCTCTTCGGAGTCGCCAGCAGCGATCCCGCCCAGACCCCGCTGCACGAGCGGGACACTGCCTGGGGATCGGTAACCTCTGCGTTTGTCGAGGATCAGTACCGGCTGACCAGTTGGCTCACGATCAACGGGGGCGTGCGCCTGACGCACTTCGAATCCTCCGTCAGCGAGAACGCCGCCGATCCCAGGATCGGAGCCGCGTTGCGTATCCCCAAGCTGGGATGGGTGGCCCGTGCGTTTTACGGACGCTATTATCAGGCGCCGCCGCTGCTCACCGTGTCGGGGCCGATCATCAACGAGTGCAACAATCCCGAAGCCCAATGCGTTTTTCTGCCGCTCCACGGCGAGCGCGACGAGCAGCGTGAGTTTGGCCTGGCGATCCCGCTAAAGGGTTGGACTTTCGACGTTTCCAACTTCCGCACCGGCGCGAGAAATTTCTTCGACCACGATGTTCTCGGCAACTCCAATATTTTCTTCCCGGTCACGCTCGAGCATGCCCGCATTCATGGATGGGAAGTCAGCGCGTCCTCGCCGCGCCTGGCCAACCGCTTCTCCTGGCGGCTCGCTTACTCCCATCAGTACGCGCAGTGGAACGGCGTGGTTACCGGCGGGCTGAACAGCGGCGGCAGCTGCGAGGATATGCTCTGCTTTCTCGACCACGACCAGCGTGACACGCTCGCGACTGGTCTGAATATGACCCTGCCCCGGCGAGTGTGGGCCGACTTCGGCGTCAGCTACGGCTCCGGTTTTGTGGACGGCGACGGCCCCGGGCACTTGCCGTCGCACGCCACCTACGACCTATCTCTAAGCAAGAACTTCGGCGAGAACTGGAGCGTCCGGGTGACCGGCCTGAATCTCAGCAATCATCATTATCTTCTCGACAATAGCAACACCTTCGGTGGAACGCACTTCGCCAACCCGCGCGAAATCAGCGTGCAGATGAAATACCGCTTCCGATATTGATCGCGAGCATCGCAACGTAGCGCCGGCATCTTGCCGGCTGTCGTGGCGGCGTCCGGCCCCCACATCCTAAAGACGAGATCGATTGATTGCAGGAAACCGGATTGCCGTTCATCTCCGGCACGTGGAGCACGTTTCACGCTTGTGGCGGCGAGATGCCGCCACGACAGCCGGGAAGGCCGGCGCTACGTTTTGCGGTCGAATTGACGCTGCTCGGGCAACCTTCGTATAATTCATAGCGTCCACACCATCAAGACGGTTCTGTGGGTTTTCGCCACGCTTGAGGTTCGGCGTGAAGAGCCGGGCATCCAGCATTTCCGGAACCAATCCGAAGGAGTTCAAAGGATCAATGACCAGCAAGTTTGTGAGAATTCTTGTGACCACAGTGTTCGGCCTGTCCCTTACCGCATGGGCGCAGACCACTCCGGCCGGAGCGGCCGCTGTCCCCAACGCACCGTCAGCCGCTGCTTCCGCCGTTCCAGCTCCCACCGGCACCAGGGTCGGCACCATCAACATTGAACAGGCAATCTTCTCGTCCAACGAAGGCCGCCGCGATGTCGACGCCCTCGCCAAGAAGCTGGAACCCAAGCAAGGCGAACTGAAGAATGTGAGTGACGAACTCGAAAGCCTGAAGAAGCAGCTCACCACCCAGGGCGACAAAATGAACGAGGACGCCGCTGCCGCGCTTCGCAAACAAGTCGAGACCAAGCAGAAATCTTTCGAGCGCTCCGTGCAGGATGCTCGTGAAGAAGCGCAGAGCCAGCAGGGCGAGATCATGCAGCGCATCCTGCAGAAAATGGCGCCCATGATCGTCAAGTACGCCGGCGAGAACGGGTACGGTCTTCTCATTGATACCTCGCAGCAGTGGCCGCAAGGGCCGGTGCTCATGGCTGGACCAGCGATGGATATCACGCCTGAAATCGTCGAAGCCTACAATGCGAAGTCGGGCGTGCCCGCGCCGCCGCCGTCGTCTCCAGGAGCTACCAAGCCTGCGACCGGCGCCGCCAAGCCCGCCACCACGCCTGCGACCAAGCCGGCCACAACGCCCGCAACCAAGCCTGCGACGGCCAATCCGCCGAAGCAGTAGCGACACCAGTTGCGTCAACATAGTTCCCACAGGCCGCGTGCAAACGCGGCCTTTTTCTTTTTTCGCCGAGCCGATTCTTCAGGAGCAAATTCCACCGAGCAGGTGTCTGTAGCAACAACGGGGCCCGTTCGGAGGACATCATGTTCAACACACTGGAAAGTTCCTGGGATCACTCCGCCCGCCGCGGATGGTCCGCGCTCGCTTCGTTCACCTTTCAAGCCATGGCACTAAGCCTGCTCCTACTCATTCCCTTGTTCACTCTCCAGGGTCCACCTCGCCTCCGGTTGTGGGAGTCGCCGCTCCAGCCGCCGCCGGCAC
The DNA here is from genome assembly GCA_043734305.1 of Acidobacteriota bacterium. Lineage (GTDB taxonomy): Bacteria > Acidobacteriota > Terriglobia > Terriglobales > Acidobacteriaceae > Acidiflorens. The sequence continues at coordinate 2,471 of JAYTFO010000203.1, forward strand.
CGTCGGCGCATCCAGCCCCGCGTCTGCATTCGGCGCAACCCACAACCAACCTGAATGGAGAACACATAGTTCAGCCGCCGACCATTCCAATCACCATCGCCGACGTACACGAAATTCCGGTCATCGATGCGCCGGACATTACGCAGTTGGCCGTTAATGGAGGAACGGGTTTGGCCAGGCGCGGCGTCGACAATTCAATCGGCACCGCGACCGTGGCGCCTCCTCCCAAGCCCCCCGCCCCCACTCATCCGATAAAAATTTCGCACTGGGCGGAAGGCAATCTCATCTATCGAGTGCAGCCCGTGTATCCACCGTTGGCGCGCCAGGCCCGCATTCAAGGCCCGGTGCAGTTGCGTGCCATCGTCAGCAAGACTGGAACGATTGAACACTTGACGCTCGAGAGCGGACATCCCATGCTCGCCGACGCCGCCCTTGACGCTGTCCGCCAATGGCGCTATCGCCCTTACCTGCTGAATGACGAACCGGTAGAAATCGAAACCGAGATCACGGTGAACTTTGTGCTGTCAGGAAATTAAGAGTCATTTCACAAGTGCTTTCGGGAGGGCACGGCTTCACGGCATCCGGAAGAATCCGATGTTGAACTTGTTTTTGGGTGGAGCAGCGGTTTACCGCTGCGATTCAGGCAATGAAACTCGACGGCTTCAGCCGCTGAGGGATTGCATCCAGCGACAGACGCGCCCTCGCGGAAATGCCAGGATATTGTCCGAACTGGCAATGGCAGTCCCTGTAGGCAATCACCGCAGGGGCTGCAGCGGGACTCAAAACAAAGCGTTCATCGCAGCGGTGAGCCTCTGCGCCACTCAAAAGCAAATGCAAAGTCCAAAGGGTAGTCAGCAGCAGAGTAGCGCCCGAACCACCCCAGTTATAATCGCCACAGTGAACGCGCCGCGCCTTGACCGCTCTCATGCCGTAACGAGTTCGAACTGGGCCGAAGTTTCTCTCGACGCTCTCCGCCAGAATTTCCGCGCCGTGCGCAAACATGTCGGCGAACACGTCGGCATCTGCGCCGTCGTCAAAGCTGACGCTTACGGGCACGGCGCTGCCGCCTGTGCCCAAGCGCTCGAGTCCGAAGGCGCTCCCTGGTTTGGAGTCACCGGCACCGAAGAAGCCATGGCCCTTCGCCAAGCCGGAATCAAAGCCCGTCTTCTATTGATGACCGGCATCTGGAAAGGCGAGGAAGACGAAGTCGTCGCCAACCGCCTCACTCCGATCGTCTGGGAGAAGTGGCACGTAGAAAAACTCGAAGCAGCGGCGGCGAAGAAGCAAACAGTTCTGCCGATCCATCTGAAGATCGACACCGGCATGACCCGACTAGGCGCGTCGAGAGAAGCGCTGCCCGCCGTCTGTGCGGCAATCGCATCGAGCCCGCACCTCAGCCTCGAAGGCGTGAGCACGCACTTCGCTACCGTGCGCGATCAAGAGAAGACGCGCAACCAGTCCACACTCTTCGTGGAAGCGCTCACCGTTCTCGACGCGAGCAAACTGCGACCCACACTGATCCACATGGCGAATTCCGCCGCGATTCTCGCGCGTTCCGAAACCTGGAAAACCATGATCCGTCCCGGCATCGCTCTCTACGGATACTCGCGAGTTCGCGGGACCAACGCCGCACCATCTGCTGGGGCCGCCACTACGCTCCGTCCCGTGCTGGCGTGGAAGACACGCCTGATCTCGCTGAAAGAAGTCGCCGCCGGACAAGCCGTCGGCTACGGCGGCACATTCGTGACGCAACAACGCAGCCGGATTGCAGTCCTCCCCGTAGGCTATGCCGACGGCTTTCATCGCCTGCTCTCGAATCGTGGACGCGTTTTGGTCGGCGGCGAGTACGCGCCGGTTGTGGGCCGCGTCTCCATGGACCTCACAACCGTCGACGTCACCAACATCGCCGGAATAGAAATCGGCGCCGAAGTAATCCTGATCGGCGAAAGCAACGGCAAAATCATCGACGCCGCGGAACACGCCCGCATCTGCGAAACCATCCCCTACGAAATCCTGTGCAGCATCTCGAAGCGAGTGCCGAGAATCTACACCTCCGCGTAAATGCTTTACAGTAGAGACGCGGCTTGTAGAGTACGGACCGGAGAAGACAGATTGAACCGCGTGCTGGTGAGTGGGGTTTCGGGACCGATTGGGGCGGCGTTGTTGCCCTATCTGGAATCGCAGGGGGCGCGGATCGTGCGCCTGGTCCGGGGACAAGCACGCGGGGTGGACCAGGTCTCGTGGGATACGCTCCAGCCGTTTGCTCCGGTGGCGGTGTCTGGATTCGAAGCCGTCATCCACCTGGCGGGCGAAAGTATCGCGGGACGATGGACGGAAGCGAAGAAGAATGCGATCCGCGAGAGTCGCGTGCAGGGAACGACGCATCTGGCAACGGCGCTGGCGCAGTGTGAATCTCGGCCACGAGTTTTCATTTGTGCGTCTGCCATCGGCTGCTACGGGAATCGCGGCGACGAAGTGCTGACCGAAGCAAGCGCCGCCGGACAAGGCTTTCTGCCTGAAGTCTGCGGCGAATGGGAAGCTGCCAGCCGGATCGCCGCCGACGCAGGAATCCGGACGGTCAATCTACGCATCGGACTGGTTCTAAGTCCGAAAGGCGGCGCGCTCGAAAAAATGCTGACGCCCTTCAAGCTGGGAGTCGGCGGAAGGATTGGTTCCGGACAGCAATGGTGGAGTTGGGTTCACGTGGACGACATTGTGGGAGCCCTGCATCAAGCGCTGCACACCGGTTCACTCTCCGGCCCCGTGAACATGGTTGCGCCGAATCCTGCGCGCAACACGGAGTTCACACAGGTGCTCGCTTCCGTGCTGCGACGTCCTGCGTTTTGTAGCGTACCCGCATTCGCGGCTCGTCTGGCTTTTGGAAAAATGGCGGCGGAAGAATTGCTCCTCAGCAGCGCGCGCGTGACGCCGGCAAAACTTCTCGACAGCGGCTATGCCTTCCGATTCCCAGAGCTGCGGGCGACACTGGAAGAGTTGCTGGGATAGCGCCCTTGTAAAAGAGGGTCTTCACCTCTGCAATCTGACCTCTGCCCTTTGACCTTGTATGATCGTTGCGAACGTCATGGTCATGCAGATGCAACACGCGTCATTCACAACGGCGGATGAACTGGCAGATGCTGCGGGAACGATTTCGCACGCCGTCGCGCGCCAACTGCTGCGTGCAGGAGAAGAGACGCTGCCCGCGCTGCTGGAAGCTGCACAGCGGGTGCGCGATCGCTGCAAGCCCGGCGTCGTGACCTACTCCCGCAAAGTTTTTATTCCGCTGACGAATCTTTGCCGCGACTACTGCGGCTATTGCACCTTTCGACGCGATCCCGGCCAGCCCGGCTCACACACTATGACTCCCGACGAGGTAATGGAAGTGGTCCGCGCCGGGGAGCGTATGGGATGCACGGAAGCGCTCTTCAGTTTGGGAGACAAGCCCGAGTTGCTCTTTCCGGAAATGCGCGAAACCCTGCGCCGCCTGGGATACAAATCGACGCTACAATATCTGGAAGCGATGTGCGAGAAGGTGATGCGCGAGTCGAGCTTGCTGCCGCATCCGAATCCCGGCCTGATGAGCGCGGAATGGCTGGAGCGGCTGGCGCGCGTTTCTCCGAGCATGGGTCTGATGCTGGAAACGACCAGTTCGCGGCTGCTGGCGCGGGGCGCCGCTCATGACAACGCGCCCGACAAAGATCCTGCGAAGCGGCTGCGCGTGATCGAAGATGCGGGGCGCCAGAAGATTCCTTTCACCACCGGCATCCTGATCGGGATCGGTGAGACGATCGAAGAACGCGTCGATACGCTGCTCGCGATCCGCGATCTGCACGAGAAGTACGGCCACATCCAGGAAGTGATCATCCAGAATTTTCGCGCGAAGCCAGCGACGGTCATGGCGAACTCTCCCGAACCAGGGCGCGTCGAAATGCTGCGCACGCTGGCGGTGGCGCGGCTGCTGATGCCGGATATGAATCTGCAGGCGCCGCCGAATCTTTCCGATCCGCATTATGCCGACCTGCTCGATGGCGGCATCAACGACTGGGGCGGGGTTTCACCGCTAACGCCGGACTTTATCAATCCAGAAATGCCGTGGCCGCATCTGGAAGATTTGCGCCAACGGACGGAAGCGAAGGGTTTCCGGTTGAAGCAGCGGCTTCCGGTTTATCCTGAGTTCATGGCGCAGGCGGCAGCGCACAGCGAGCAACTCGCGCGGCGTCTCGACACAGCTCGCGATCCCGAAGGCTACGCTCGGAGGGCTGCGTGATTACCGTTCTTACGGGCGGCACGGGCGGCGCAAAGTTCATCGATGGCCTGCGCCAGATCGTCGCCCCCGAGGAATTGACGATCATCGTCAACACTGGCGACGACCTGCTCTGGTGGGGCCTTTATGTTTCTCCCGACCTCGATTCCATCCTGTACATGCTCGCCGGCAGACTGAGCCAGGAGCGCGGCTGGGGCGTGAAGGGCGACACATTCTATTGTCTGCAGGCGATGGGCCAGATGGGACAGCCGACCTGGTTTCATGCCGGCGACCGCGACATTGCGACCCACATTCTGCGCTCGAAATTTCTTGCCGATGGCAAGACGCTCAGCGAAGTCACCACCGAAATTGCGGAACGCCTCGGGATCAAGACGCTCGTTTTGCCGATGACGAATTCGCGCGTCGAAACACGCGTCCTCACACCGGTGGGCGAGTTGAGTTTTGAAGAGTATTTTGTCCAGCGCTGGTATCAGGACCCGGTCGAATCGGTGCGTTACGCAGGCGCGTCGGATGCGGAACCCGCGCCCGGCGTGCTCGAAGCGATTCGCAAGTCCGAGGCGGTGATTCTCGCGCCGAGTAATCCAGTGTCGAGCATTGCGCCGATTCTGGCGGTGCCCGGAATACGCGACGCGCTTCTCGAAAGCCGCGCTCGCATCGTTGCGGTCAGTCCGATTGTCGCGGGGGCGGCGGTCTCCGGGCCGGCTGGAATTCTCATGCAGGCGCAGGGTTTTCCCGTTTCCATCGCGGGCGTTGCCGAGTTTTACCACGACTTCCTCGACGTGCTGGTGGTGGATGTTAAGGACAGCGACGCGGCAGACGAACTTCAAAAATCCCGCATGCGCGTACACTGCACGCAAACGCTGATGCGCACGCCGGAGAATCGGCTCGCCCTCGCACAGGAAGTGCTCGCCCTGGCGTTACGGCCTCCCGCGGCACAGCCGGCGATGGAGCACGCATGATTCTCGTTCCCGTCAAGAATCTTGCGAATGCAAAGCAGCGGCTCTCGTCCGTGCTTGGTCCGCAGGCGCGGCGGGAATTGGCACAGGCCATGTGCGCCGATGTTCTGGAAACGCTGGCAGGCTGGCAGCGATGTCCCGCTGTAACAGTGGTGACCAGCGATCCGTTTGCCGAAGATCTGGCGACGCGTTTAGGTTTTGCAATTGTTGCCGACGTTTTCAATCCGGGGGAAACGGGCGCCATTGAAATGGCGACGGAACGATGCCGTGTGCAGGGCGTGGACCACACACTGGTGATCCCGGCGGATATTCCGTTGATCGAAAGTTGTGAGCTCGACGAGATCGTGGGGTCGGCTCCCCGCGCGGGAGCCGTACTGGTCCCCGATGCGGCGGGGCGCGGGACAAACGCCGCGCTGCGAGCCCCATCTGACTTGTTCCCGCTTCGTTTTGGCAACGACAGTTTCCTGCCGCATCTGGCGGCCGCGCAGGCAACCGGGTTGCCGTGCATCGTACTGGAATTGCCGGGGATCGCGCTCGATGTGGATCGTCCCGAGGATTTGCAGGCTCTGGCGGCGGCCAACGGAGAGCGGCGCTCGCAGCGACTGGTCCGGAGTTGGAATCTGGACGCGCAGGTTTGCCGTGGGTAGTCGCGACGCGGCTGGGGGAATTCGTATTCTTCCTTTGCCAGTCGCTGGAGAAATTCGCCCGGGAGACTCGCTCGGCGAAAAGCTGCTGGCGGCGACGAAGAAAGCCCGAATCCGATTGCAGAATCGCGACATCCTGGTAGTGAAGCACAAAGTTGTTTCGAAAGCGGAAGGTGCGCTAGTAGCGCTCGATCAGATTCATCCATCCTCCGCGTCGCGGTCGTGGGCGCGGCGTTACGGTCTGGATGCGCGAGTCACGGAATTGGCGCTGCGGGAAAGTCGGCGTGTGGTGCGGCGCAAACGCGGCGTGCTGATCACCGAAACTCGTCACGGATTCATTTGTGCGAACAGCGGCGTGGATGTCTCCAACGTGGATGGAGGCCGCCAGGCGGCGCTGCTTCCCAAGGATCCCGATCGGTCCGCCGCGCGCTTGCGCAGAGAATTGAAGAAGCGTTTGGGGCTTGAGATCGCGGTGATCGTCAGCGACAGTTTCGGGCGTCCGTGGCGCGAAGGTTTGACGGAAGTGGCGATTGGCGTCGCGGGGATGCGTCCCCTGGTCGACTATCGCGGCCGCCGCGATCCGCATGGATACAAGCTGCACGCCAGCATCGACGCGGTTGCCGACGAGTTGGCTTGTGCCGCTGGCCTGGTATGCGGCAAACTGGCCAGCACGCCGGCATGTATCATTCGAGGGTTTTCGTACCGGCGGGGCGAGGGCAAAGCTCGGCAACTGATTCGCCCCGCGGCGAACGATCTGTTTCGATAGGAGAAGCATCGTGCCTGTGCAGTCGCCAGAAATGCAGCTCGAACAATTCCCGTCACTCACCTGGGACGACATCGCGCCTCGCGCTTCGACTGCAATTCGCGAGCCGCTGGAGCGCGTGCTCGATCGTCAGGACGGCGCATGCCTGTCCGATGACGAACGCTACCGCCTGGCTCGCAGCGAAGGCGCGGACTTGCTGGCACTGCTGGTTGCCGCGAACGATCTGCGCCGCGAACTAGTTGGCAACATCGTCAGCTACGTCGTGAACCGCAACATGAATTTCACCAACATCTGTTTTGTCGGATGCAAATTCTGCGCCTTCAGCCGCGGCCCGCGCGAGGCCGATTCATATTTTCATTCCCTCGAAGATATGGGACGCAAAGCAAAAGAAGCGTGGGACCTGGGCGCAACCGAAGTCTGCATTCAAGGCGGACTGCCGCACGGTTTGCCGCCGTTCTACTATCGCGACATCCTGCGCGCCGTGAAGAATGCCGCGCCCGGCATGCACATTCACGCCTTCTCTCCCATGGAGATGGTGTACGGGGT
>JAYTFO010000204.1:0-7300 GCA_043734305.1 Acidobacteriota bacterium
GCGTCCGCTTCGTCGAAGAACAGGATCGCGTTCGATCGCTCAGCGGCTGAAAAGATCCGCTCGAGGTTCCTCTCCGTCTCGCCGATGTACTTGCTCACCACGCCCGACAAGTCGATTTTGTACAGGTCGAGCATCATGTCATTGGCGATTACTTCGGCCGCCATGGTCTTGCCCGCGCCGGACGGTCCGGTGAACAGAGCGCTGACGCCTTTCGCCTGCGCAAGCTTCTTTCCGAAACCCCACTCCTCCAGCACCAGATAGCGCAAGCCCGCACGAGCCGAAATCTCGCGCAGTTGCTTTTCCACCTCTGCGGAAACAACCATGTCATCCCAGCGGTAGACCGGGTCCACCTTGCGGGTAAGGGTGGCCAAATCGTGGCCTGCCTGGGCACGCGCGGCCGCCAGGAATTCGTTTTGATAAGTCTGGACCCCCAGTGGCTGATCCGGATGTTCCGCCGTGTGCCATCGCAACCGCACCTCCGATTCGGACGATGCCTCCGCGATCTGGTCGTGGCTCAGGACAAAATTTCCCGCCAGCTTGTTAACCAGACTCGCGTCTTCAGGCAGACCAGCCTTCCTGAGATGGGTGCGCCAAACGGCCCGGCGGGCAGCGAAATCCGGGAAGGTGAATGGAACATTGAGCACCCCGTGGCGGCCCGCGCCAGTCCAGGGCTGTGCGGACGTCAGAATGGAAACACCTTTGTAGCTTGCCAGTGCTCGCTGGAACGCAGCCAGCCGCGCGGACTGGCCCTCGCCGGGGAGCGGGTCCAATCCCTTGAAGAACAAGATCGCATCCCGCAGCCCGGCATATCGGAATAACGACGCGAGTATAGCCGGGTAGCTTTCCGTTGCCGTTACGCCCGTGGCAAGGTCAGCCACGACGAGCACCGCGCCTGCCGCGGAAGCTATGCTCTCCGCGGCTTCTCGCTGACGGGTACCGTCCGGGCCGTGGAAACAGATCGAAAGAGGACTTCCTTCTTTCCGTGCCTCCACGATCAGAGACGCTAAGGCCTCCAGGTCCTGTCGCTCGATTCGGACCGGTGGCCCCGGTTCCGCTACTTCGCAAAACTCCAGAAGCCTCCCGCTGAGGCCGGAACTGCCCACCAGACAGGCCACCGCCTGCTCATCCAGCTGCAGCGTATAGTCAAGCCACGGTGAGCCGGCGCGGTTGGGATCGGTACTCAGTTCGAGCAGCCCGGTGCGGATCAACGGCGATTCCGCCGCGAAACGCGAACGCCACTCCAGCTTCATCTCCGCCGTCGGGCAGAGGATATCCAAGGCAAGACTGACGGTCGGCCGCCGCCGTGTAACGTCGTCGTGCAGGTAGGCGTACAGACGCTCGTAACGAAGGTCGATCTCAGGTGCCAGGGCGAGCATGGTTACCGCCTGGTCGAATGCCGTCAAGCCCAGGCGCTCACCATACTCGCCCCAGATTGGATCCTGAGCGAAGGCATCGCAGTATTGGGGTTCGCGGGTGGTTGCGCTGATCAGCGGCGTGCCCGGCGGATTTGACAGCAGACGTTCAGCTTCGTCCCTGCTGATATGGAGGCCGCGATACTCCCAGGGTCTGTTTTCTCCCTCAGCCTCCCGCTCAAAGATTTTCTGCGCGCGTTCCAGTGCGCGCTTCAGCAGTTCATCCAGAAGGCTCAGATTCCCCAGCACCACCTCGGCGCGGGACCCCGTGGAAGCGCGCCGGCTCAATGAATTGCTCCTGTCTTCAATTCCTGAACGCAGGCGCTGCTCTTCGAGAGACTGGGTCGCGGTACCGAGAAACCGCGCCAGATTCTCCGGACTGATGACGATGCGGGTGTGATAAGAATCTCCCTGGCCAAAATCGAGCAGGAACTGGAAGGTGTTGTGCCCAACACGAAACTGGTCCGCGAATAGCGACGGCGGCTCCTCTCGATCGCCAAAATCATTCTTCATCGGCACCTGCCCGTTCCGCACCCATAATGCACAGCGAGTGCCATTCACGGGCGTTCCTTTGTTTACAGCGTGGTCCCCGGAAGCGCTGGCCACGACGGTTGAGCGAGTGACAGAAGAACGTGACACAACCCCGGCAGAAGCGTCACAGCCGAGTGTCACATCCCCGCAATAACTGTCACAGGACAGGCGTCAGACCGTTGCCCGGACCACCGGGTGCCCGCGACTCGGCAGCGTCAATTAATTGCCCGATTCCCGGGTGACGGCGGGCTGTCTTACTTGCGGTTGGAATTTTGCTTGCGGTTGGGATGCAGGGATCGTCAGCTTGCAAAACGCCCTTGTTCTACAACTGCGGACTATGGTGTTACATCGCCTTCGCGACTGAGGCGATAATGGGCTAATTTGCGGTAGACGGTCATCCGCGACCATTGCAGCGTTCTGGCGACTTTGCTCACATTCCAGTTCATCGCAAAGAGAGCTTTCGTGAGCTTAAGGCGTTCCTCACCTTCCGCGCCGCTGGTGGTCAGAGCGCGGATGGCCGGAGGCAAGTCCTGTTTGGTAATCAGGCCTCCGCGCGAGTTCACGTACACCGCCTCCACCACGTTCTTCAGTTCGCGCACATTGCCCGGCCAGTCGTATTTTGAAAGCAGAGACTGGCACTCCTGGTCAAATCCTTCAATTCTCGTTCCCCAGCGCGCGTTAAAATGAGCAACAAAATAATCGAGCAGCGCCGGTATGTCGGCGGCGCGTTCGCGCAAGGGCGGCAGATCGATGCGCACTACGTTCAGCCGGAACAACAGGTCCTGGCGAAAGGCCCCCCGCAGTACCATCGATTCCAGGTTCTGGTTGGTGGCGGCGATGATACGCATGTCGACCGCAACTGCGTGCCGCCCGCCCAGAGGATACACTTCCCGAGTCTCCAGGACGCGCAGCAGTTTTGCCTGCCCGTGGGAATTCATATCGCCGACTTCGTCGAAGAATATGGTGCCGCCACTGGCGAGCTGGAACTTCCCTTCGCGCGCCGCCGCTGCGCCCGTGAATGCGCCGCGCTCATAGCCGAACAGCTCGCTCTCGAGCAATGTGTCGGGAATGGCGGCACAATTTACGGAGACCAGCGGTTTGTTCGCCCGCGCGCTGTGCCGGTGCAGAGACTGCGCCACCAGTTCTTTGCCCGTCCCTGTCTCACCGGTAATCAGCACGTTTGACTCGGTGGAGGCAGCCCGGCGGATGGATTCGGTTACGGCCCGCACCTGCCTGCTCGATCCCGTGAAATTGCCCTTCTCCTCAGTGCCTTCGCCCATACCACTCCGGGCCAGGTTTCGGTCGATGGAGCGGAAAAACTCGCGCTGGTGAACCGGCCAGCGGAAATAGTCTTTCACGCCGAGCCGGAAGGCCGCAATCGCAACATCTTCCGAACTGCGGACGGCGCACGCGATCACCGGGGCCCGCGGATTCAGCGAACGGAATCTCTCTATCAGTCCCAGCCCGTACCGAACCTCGTCCGTTGAACATTCGACTATGAACAGTTCCGCCGAAGACGCATCTCCGTTGTCAAAGCCCTCCAGGTTCGATTCTGTTACGCCACATCGTCGACTGGAGAGGAATCGAGTCAACTCGCGGCGGGCCGAAAAGTCGGCCACTGACAAGAGCACCGTGTTCATGCACTCCTCCTCGCATTTGCCTAGTCTAGTCCGATTTGGTGGCTAGTGCTGAACGACGCGGAAGCCGACTATTTACTCAACTCAGGTTCTGGGCCCCCATCGACTCTCATCGCGGCGATGGAGGCTGGCGTCGCGCGAGCGGTGCTTATGCCCAAAAACACTACAAGGTCGAATTCGAACAGGTCTGTACTAGTCGGCAATCCCCGGATTTGGAGGATCGATGCCAAGTGCTGTGGCCAGCGCAATCAGGTGATCCTGCTCCTGTACCAGGATGCCGCGCAGGCTTTCGGCGATCGCGAATTCGTTCAGTTCATCGGCCTGTTTGACGCGGCGGCGATAATGGCGAATCGTCTCCTTTTCATTCTCCAGATCGAACCGGAGCATCTCCTCCGCCTTCTCCGATGTCTTCACCGGCTTCGGCGTCACCGATGGCATGCCACCCAGATAGTCGACGTGTTTCGAAATCTGCAGCGCATGGTCCAGTTCTTCCTTCGCATGGACCTCAAGCTCATTGGCAATATTCATATAGGCAGCGCCCTTGAGGACCTGTGAGTAGTTCACATAGGAAATAATTGCCTGGTATTCACGCGACAGATCCTCATTGAGAGCGTCGATAAGCTTCTCACGTTTGGTCTCGTTTTTGGCAGCGGCTGGCATAGCGTCTCCTTCGGCCCAGCCTAACATGCCCTATGGCCTCAACTTGTCGCCATTCCAGGGAAATGCGAGAGTTGACCTCAGGCTAAAGGAATCGCCGAACCGCCCGGACGCAGCCACATGGTGTTTCGCCACGATTGGCATGAAACACGCTGGGGAAAGAACGGAGACTATTTTTATGGCAGACAAGAAGACCGAAACGTGCGCTCATCCGTCGTGCAGTTGTACCCGGACGCCGGACAGTAAATACTGTAGTACGCTTTGCGAAGGCAATGAAGGGCGTGTAGACATCATCTGCGGTTGTGGACATCCCGCGTGCGCCCCGGTTGCCGGTAGCGGCGGAGTTGGGCGAGACCGGGACTGACGCGCCCCGATATTCCGGCAGGTTTCGAACACAGGGTCCCCGGTACTTACACAATGCGGTGTAACCAAATGTGGGGTGCCGGGACCCACTTCCTGCCGCGCTGCATGGCAAAGCCTGGCTCATAGCCCAGTCCCGGTGCTCGCCCGCCTTACCGACAATTCTGCCCACACGTCTCAGCGGGAGGAAATGAACTGGACCCGTGTTGCGTACCGGCAAGCGTATAGATGCATACGTTCGGCGGATCCGCCAGGTCTTCGCGCCCCCACAATTTGGGGAGTCGGGAACTGAGGCTTCGGGCTATTTCAGTTCAACCGCGATTCTGTCGGCGGGCTGGTCGCCGGCATTCTGTTCCGTATGCGTCCCGGCACCGGAAATGCGAACGTCATCCGCCTTTGCGCCAGGCTGATCGTTCAGATACACGACCACCCTGTTGAGGATATGTTCGTGCAGTTCGCCCTTGTCATGCGCATCGTAATGGACGCGGAGTATGCGCACCTGGTCATTTTCAAATTCGACCTTGTAGTGTTTCGCATCCACCACAGCCGGATCGAGTTTTGAAACAGGTGCCGGACCCGCGGGCTTGCCTTTCAGGTCAATCTCCAGAAGCCGAATGGGGTGATCGCTGATGTTTTCGGCGACATAGGCACCGCTCGCGGGACGCCAGCGGACATCGCCGCGATGAAATTCAATATTCTGAACTTTGTCACTGCCATCCTGTCGCGTCATAACGCCGGTATCGAGATAAATCAATACGCGATTGGTTGCGTGTCCGGTCCGCGATGGCACGGGGGTGTGGGGAAGCAGGGTCGCAACAAAGACCCGCGCCTGTGGCGTGTCGAACTTGTTGGCGCTGGCGGCGGCACCGGGCGAAGTTTGCGCCCAACCGCTGACCGCGACGAGGAGAGAAAGCATGGCGCGGCATTGTGTGATTCGCATAAGGCGAGTCCATGCTTTCACGAAAGGCGGGTCGTGTCAAATTTCGCGGGCGACTCGTTAGTGGGCCAGTTTGAAATTGCAATCACAGTCCGCGCCCCTCAATCGCGGCATTTCGCAGTTCTTCTGGGCTGGGAGGTATAACATCGAACCAGGCGAAGGCAAACACCTTTTCGCGCTTTGAAAGGCTTTTTTCAATCGGTATACCTTCTCCCGGCATACCAGTTTTTTCGTTGACAACCAGCGCCGTGAGAGGAGGTAGTCGATTTTGCTTGCAGTAGAATGCAACGTGGCCAAGTGAATTCGCGAGCACGCCAGCCGCTTTCTCGTAGCCTATGTGACTCACTCTTGTCCAAAACAGAAAATAGTCTGAACTGAGCAAAAAACAAGCCCTCCTATAATTGCTCCAGCACCGAACTGTCTTTTGAACGGGCTGTTCGGTTGCCGAATCCCAACAGGAGGGCAACACGAGGGTACAGGCAATGAGTCTGTTTAATCAACTGCTGCAGCACTTCCCGAGCCTCGAGTTCGCTGCGCTGGTGAAGAAGCACAGTGCCGAACGAGCAGCCAAAGGCTTCAGTTGCAGAACCCAGCTGGTGGCGATGCTGTTCTGCCAACTGGCTCACGCCGACTCTCTGCGCGAGATATGCAACGGACTTGCTTGTTGTCTGGGCAAATTGATTCACCTCGGAATCAAGGTGGCACCGAATAAATCAACCCTGTCTTATGCCAACAAGCATCGGCCCGCGGAGTTGTATGAAGATCTGTTTTATACGGCCCTTGGGCGGTTCCGCGATGAGAAGGGATTGGGGCTGCGCAAGCAGCGGTTCCGCTTCAAGAACAAACTGCTGTCGCTGGATTCGACCACCATCAGTCTGTGCCTGGAGATGTTTCCGTGGGCGAAATTCCGTCGGGCGAAGGGCGGCGTCAAGGCCCACGTTTTGCTCGACCACGACGATTATCTGCCACGCTACGTACTGATCACCGAAGCCCGGCGCAGCGACGTGAAGATGGCCGACTCCTTTCCGCTCAACCCCGGGTCCATCGTGGCAATGGACCGTGGATATAACGACTATGCGCTTTTCGGCAAGTGGACCGCCCAGGAAATCTTTTTCGTCACGCGGCTGAAGGACAATGCCGCGTACGAAGTCATGGAAGAGTGCGCGGTTCCGGCGAACCGTAATATCCGGTCAGACCAGCTGATTCAATTCGCCGGCGAGAAGGCGCAAAAGGACTGTCCGTGCCTGTTGCGGCGCGTGGTGGTGTGGGATGCCGTGAACCAGCGGGAGATCGTGTTGTTGACCAACCTGCTGGCGTTTGGCTCCACAACTATTGCCGCCATCTACAAAGACCGTTGGGAGATTGAGCTGTTCTTCAAGGCGCTCAAGCAGAACCTCAAAGTGAAGAGTTTCGTGGGCACCACCGAAAACGCCTTGCGCATCCAGATTTGGACAGCCCTGATCGCCATCCTTCTGCTCAAGTGGCTGCACCATCTTTCGAAGGCGAAGTGGTCGCTGTCAAACCTGTCTTCCATGCTGCGGCTGAACCTGTTTACTTATCGCGACTTAAACGCATGGCTGGATAACCCGTTCGGCACGCCGCCGATACTCCCCGAATCTCAGCAACTTACTCTCGCGCTGGCTTGATTTGGACAGCCTGCCGCCGATGAAAATGAGACCTCAATCTGAAAATTCCATTTCCCTCCTCTCAAAGCCTTTCCTTTCAGCAAACCTCAGCACATCCTTGCCCTGTTTTGGACAGCAGTG
>JAYTFO010000205.1:0-1610 GCA_043734305.1 Acidobacteriota bacterium
GATTTCGCGCCAACGCTACCCAGAGCTTTTCCAGCAGGGTGAAACCGCGTTCGGGCGCCCAATCGTGGACGGGCAGCATCCGCACGACTTCTTCATGGAACTTGCTGCGATGTACGACTACAAAATCGGCGAGAACACACTGCTTTCCTTCTACGCCGCTCCTCGGGGAGATCCAGCGTTGGGGCCAGTAGCATTTCCGCACAGGTCGTCCGCGTCGGAAAACCCGGCTGCGCCTCTCAGGATTCCTCGCATATTGTGGATGATGTTGTCACAGTTGGGTTTACCCACCGTTTTGTCCGGCTGGAAGCCTCCGGCTTTCATGGCAGGGAACCGGACGAATTCCGCTGGAATCTGAGTTCCGGGAAAATCGATTCGTGGGCGACGCGGGTGTCAGTCAATCCCAACCAGAATTGGAGTTTGCAGTATTCCTTTGCCCATTTGCATAGTCCTGAAGGACAAGCGCCCGACGAAGATACCCGCCGCATGACCGCCTCTATCTCGTACAACCGGCCAATTCATGACGGTAATTGGGCATCGATGCTGGTTTGGGGACGCAATCAGAGCTTGCTGGATGGCAACGTTGGCAACGGGTTCCTGATCGAATCCACGTTAAGATTTTTGAGCAAGAATAACGCCTGGACGCGCATTGAGAACGTTGACCGCACCAACCAGTTGCTACTAGGCGAGACGATTCCGCCGCCGGGTTTCAGCGAGCGCTATTTCGCGCGAGTGCAGGCCTATACGGCTGGATACGACCGCGAAATTGGACACATTCCGCATCTTTCCACGGCAATTGGCGGGCAAGTGACGTGGTATGGCGTGCCGGACGCTCTCCGGTCAACCTACGGGGATCATCCAGTGGGCGGACTGGTGTTCCTTCGGTTCCGGGTGCACTGACCTTACTTCGTGGGAAGCGACTCGTCGCAACTCGCTGAGAAGAAGGCTGTTTAGATCTGGTGGCGGCGATTGGACTCGAACCAACGACCTAGGGATTATGAGACCCTCGCTCTAGCCACCTGAGCTACGCCGCCACGGGATGGAAAACCCTTCCATTGTAACATCGGCGCGAGGTATCTCTGATCTCGACCAGTTTCATTGATTGCGGATCACTTGCTACGAACTAGCGCCAGTGCCGTTACGTCATTGTGCGTCGGGGGCTGACACATAAAGCGCTCGACGCCATCCAAAATCGCGACGCAGATTCGCTGGGCGTTCGGTGCAGTCGTATTCTGGAATGTAGCCTGTACGCCTTCGATGCCAAACTCATTTCCCTGGCAGCGGCCTTCAATCACGCCGCGAGAGACCAGAAGCAAAGCTGCGCCGGGCTCCAGGACGGTCATGGGTGCGTCGTGCGTGGCGTGGGAGAACAGGCCGAAGGGCAGACCCGTCGCCGGGAGTTGCGTGATCCCAGTGCTGTCGCGAACCAAGCCCGGTACGTGGCCAGCATTGCTATAGCACACGGTTCCCAACTGCGGGTTGTAGCAGCCAATAAAAGCGGAGGAGGAGCAAACACCCTCGACCGCCTCGATCACGGTCCGGTTCAGATGCAAAGACAGTTCAACGATCGCGGTAGCTTCATTGAGATCCCGCGATCCAAAAAGTTGCGGTAT